>JAEEGN010000160.1 GCA_016280345.1 Selenomonadaceae bacterium
GGGCCGAAGAAGATCTTCGTGGAGCAGATGGGTAAGCTTCAGATGACGAAGGTGCAGTTCCACGACGAGGCCCACCTGATGAACATCATCGAGCGCATTTTGAGCCCGCTGGGGCGGCGCGTTGATGAATCCTCGCCGCTGGTGGACGCGCGTCTGGCCGACGGCTCCCGCGTCAATATCATCATCCAGCCGCTGTCGCTGGTAGGGCCGGCGGTGACGATCCGGAAATTCTCGAAGTCGCCGCTGTCGGTGGAGAACCTCATCAGTTTCGGCACCCTGAGCGAGGACATGGCGATGTTCCTGCGGGCCTGCGTCAAGGCCCGGCTCAACGTGCTGGTATCGGGCGGCACCGGCTCCGGCAAGACGACGACGCTGAACGTGCTGTCCTCCTTCATTCCCGACGACGAGCGCATCGTGACCATCGAGGACGCGGCCGAGCTGCGCCTGCAGCAGAACCACGTGGTGACGCTGGAATCGCGGCCGGCCAACATCGAAGGCAAGGGCGAAGTCACCATCCGCGACCTGGTGCGGAACGCGTTGCGTATGCGTCCGGACCGCATCATCGTCGGCGAGGTCCGTTCCGGCGAGGCGCTGGATATGCTCCAGGCCATGAACACCGGCCACGACGGCTCGCTGACCACGGCCCACGCCAACAGCCCCCGCGACGTGCTGAGCCGTATCGAGACGATGGTGCTGATGGCGGGCATGGAGCTGCCGGTGCGGGCCATCCGCGAACAGATTTCCTCGGCCATCGATCTCATCCTGCAACAGTCCCGCATCCGGGACGGCAGCCGCAAGATCACGCATATCGCCGAGGTGCAGAAGATGGAGGGGGAGACCATCGTCCTCCAGGATCTGTTCCGCTACGTGCAGACGCGCATTGACGAGAACGGCAAATCGGTGGGTTACTTTGAGGCGACGGGGCTGCAGCCTTCGTTCCTCGACAAGTTCCAGATGAACGGCGTCGAGATGCCGCTCACTGTTTTCGAGAAGACGGGGCCGGGGGGCGGTGAGCCGCTATGACGATTTTTCTGGCGTCCCTGACCGGAGCCATCGTTGTCTTCATGCTGATCTACTTCTTCGTCGTCACGCGGCTGGTGCCGAAGAACAAAGTGCACCAGCGGCTGCGGGAGCTCAAGTACGGCTCGAAGGAAGCGGTGGCGAAGAGCCAGGAAAGCAGCAGCCTCGCCGACATCCCCTTCGTCGAACGTACCATCATCCCGTTCTTCGAGGGGCTGGAGAAGAGCCTGCTGCGATTCGCACCGGCAGGCATCCGCGCCATGCTGGAGCAGCGCATCATGCTGGCGGGCAAGCAGGGCGTATGGAGCGTCAACGCCTTCGTTTGCGGCTGGCTGCTGTCGATGGCGGCGGGCTTCATGCTGATGTTCATGGCCATCCAGAACAAGGACCTGGAGTTCATTCAGCGCGTCATGGCGCTGCTCCTGGGCGTCATCATGGGCGGCGCGCTGCCCTTCGTGTTCCTGAACTCCCTGATACAAAAGCGGCAGTTCAAAATCCAGCGGCAGCTGCCGGAGCTCCTCGACCTCCTGTGCGTCAGCGTGCAGGCGGGGCTTTCCTTCGACGGGGCGGTGACGAAGATCGTCGGCCGCATGAAGGGGCCGCTGATCGAGGAGTGCGAGCGGATGCAGCGGGACACCCGCATGGGGATGCCGCGGAAACGCTCGATGCAGCAGATGGCGAAGCGCTGCGACGTGCAGGAAGTCTATCTGTTCACCACGGCGGTCATCCAGGCGGAGCGGCTGGGCACCAGCATGGCCACGACGCTGGAGAACCAGGCCGACAACATGCGGGAGCGCCGGCGTCAGCACGCCAAGGCCGAGGCGCTGAAGGCCCCGGTCAAGATCCTGTTCCCGCTGATCCTGTTCATCTTCCCGGCGCTGTTCGTCGTGGTGCTGGGACCGGCGGTGCTGTCGCTGGCCCAGGCAGGCTTTGCGAAGTAATGGCGGGCGGCGGGGAGGCCGCCCGTGCCGTTGACATTTCGGACGGAAACCGTATCCCAGCGAAGTATGAGGGAAAATCCATGACAGACGTGATTTTTCGAGTCGAAGGAGCGCCGGAAGGGGCTCCTTTTTTGCGGGCCGAAGCGGCCGATACCTTCCTGGGCCGATTCCTCGGCCTCATGGGGCGGGCGAAGCTGCCGCCGGGCCGGGGCCTGCTGCTCGCCCCCTGCAACAGCGTCCACATGTGCTTCATGCGTTTCGCCATTGACGTCGTCTACCTCGACGCGGACGACCGGGTGCTGAAGGTGGTGGAAAACCTCTGGCCCTGGCTGGGACTGAGCCTTTGCCCCGGCGCCCGGGCGGCCCTCGAAATGACTGCCGGCGAAGCGAAACGGCTGGGGATAGAGAAAGGGACGCGGCTGCGGCGGGAATGAGGAAGCCGCGCCGGTTGGCGAAGGACGAGGCCGCGAATCTGACAGCAAAACCGTGATGGCGGGTTCATGGATAGCAATGATTTACAGGCAGCCTGCCGGAAAAGGCAAAGCTGCGCAGCAAAAAGCCCCCGGCTTGGCGTCGGGGGCTTTTTAACGGGATTGTGTGAGAGAAAAGGGATTTCCTGCGGCGCGTGTCGGAGACTAGAACCGGAAGTCCCGCATGCCGTCGTGGAGTTCCTTCAGATATTCGGCGGCTTTGGCGCGGACGGCGTCGCTGGGAATCTGGGCCAGCTGCTCTTTTATGACGCGCTCGCCTTTCTGCTGCGTCGTTTCACTGGCGTAATCCTCCAGATACTCCTTCAGGGTCATCAGCGCGTTGGGCAGGCAGCAGTTCTTGATCTGCCCCGACTTGCAGAGGCTCATGAAACGGTCGCCGGTGCGGCCGGCGCGGTAGCAGGCGGTGCAGAAGCTCGGGACGTAGCCGAGGTCCAGCAGCCACTCCACGACCTCGTCCAGCGTACGGGAATCGCTGACGTCGAACTGGGCCGAGTTGTCCTCGGGGGCTTCCTTGTGCTCGTAGCCGCCGACGCTGGTGGAGGAGGCGCCGCTGATCTGGGAGATGCCGAGGTCCAGCACCCGCTCGCGGCTCTCGCGGCTCTCCCGGGTGGAGACGATCATGCCGGTATAGGGCACGGCGATGCGGATGACGGCGACGATTTTGGCGAAGGTGTCGTCGTCGATGGCGTTGGTGAAGGTGGCCGGGTCGATGTCGTCGGCGGGGCGGATGCGGGGCACGCTGATGGTATGCGGCCCAACGCCGAGACGCGCTTCGAGGTGCTCGGCGTGCATCAGCAGACCGACGAAATCGTACTTATACATATTGAGGCCGAAGAGGACGCCGCAGCCCACGTCGTCGATGCCGCCCTCCATGGCCCGGTCCATGGCTTCGGTGTGCCAGGCGTAGTCGTGCTTCGGACCGGCCGGATGGAGTTTTTCGTAGTGCTCTTTGTGGTACGGCTCCTGGAACAGGATGTAGGTGCCGATGCCGGCTTCCTTGAGCTTGCGGTAATTCTCCA
>JAEEGN010000161.1 GCA_016280345.1 Selenomonadaceae bacterium
GGTCGAGTGTCTCCACCGTGGCCCAGTTGTCGATGAGCAGAAGCGACCGTTTCGCGCTCCCGATCAACCGTTCCACGAACACGCGCGCGTCCCACAGCTGGCCGTTGTAGAACACGCCCTGTAGCGGCGGCGTCTGCGTCTGCACGAAGAAAGCCACCTTGTTCTTCAATTCGGCGATGTCGTCATCATGCTTGGCGAGCCGCCGGTCCATCTTGTCCTCCAGCTGGTTCAACCGTGAATTAACAGAATAACCACGAAGCAGGTATTCCCTCAGCACGCCTGTTGCCCATTGCCTAAAACGAGTACCCTGGACTGATTTGACACGATAACCAACCGATATGACAACGTCAAGGTTATAGAATGCGACCTGGTACGTCTTGCCGTCGCTGGCAGTATATGCATTTTTTGCATAAACTGAATCTCGACTTAATTCACCCTCTTTGAAAATGTTGCCGACATGTCTTGCAATAACCGATTGATCCCTACCGAACAATAACGCCATTTGCTCCTGCGTCAACCATACCGTCTCGTTTTCTAGACGGACATCCAAATGCATCGTATCATTTGGCTGGTACACGACAATCTGGTTTTCATTCAGGCCGCCGCCAATCCCTGCCTGGGGAATGTGCGTTGGCACTCCCGATGCATCCGACACTTTTCGTTTCATAACCGATTCCTTTCTCGCGCCCGCGCTCCCCGAACCGTCCGGAGCGTACCCACGGGCACGTCACGCGAATAGGTTATCATCTTCACAGCCAGATTCCTAGATGGGAAACTGTAAAATTATTGTAACAATTCCAATACATCTCCGGCACCACTCGCGCTGGGAGGGTCGCGCTCCTGCGCGACCGAAGAATTGGTAGGACATGCTGCCGAACGTAGCAGAGGATTGCAGCATTGCCCTCATTCTTCCTTGCCTTGAGAATACCCGCGGAGGACACAGAGGGCCGTTTCCCTCCGCGCCTGTGAGGCGCATTTCAAGCCTCACGCATTCCCCTACTCCACCACTCCTACTCCACCAATGGGGTCTGACCCTCCGCCCCCCGCTTCTTTGTCAGCACCTTGGAGATTTTTAAGGCCTTATCATCATCTTCAGAGAAAAGGGACAGAAAACCATATCTATCTACTTGCACTGAATTGAAATCTTCTTCTCGGCACAAAAACCGCTCTACTGTATCTATCTGCAATACGTTACCAGCAATATCAACGTCACATTTCATTCTGCTCCTGCTCTCTTGCCGTTTCAAACAATACGCCATTGACTTATTTATAGATTCAATGAACTTGTACGAGAGTTCGACCGGGACATATTAGTCGTATGACCATGCGACAATCTTCCCCGACGCAAAATGTCAAGAGGCTCGCCATTGGCATTGCGCCACTCAGCCCATCCATTCGTACTGCCGCCCAACACAAAGTCCGAAGCACCACTTGGCGTCTTAAAACTTACTATCTTCTTCAGAATGAATCTCCCCTGCTTATCCTTTATGATTTGCTTGCTCTGCAATAGGGACTTCCGCTGTTCATTATACTTTTCCAAGTTTACCGGTTTCTCCATGTCAATTCTTGAACCAGGCAAAACATCAAACCGGCCCTCTGCATAACGGCCATAAGCCACAATTCCATTCCTTTTCGTCTGCCACTCCCCCTTATCACCTAATGGTTTCTTGTCAATGTTCCAGCCCAAAGCAGCCATCAAAAACTTTATATCTGCGAAATAATTTTCAACAACTTGTTGCTGGTAGATGCTGATCTTAAACTTCGGGTCTACCTTGTTGTCACTGTCATACCGTTCTGATTCAACAATTCCCTTAATCGCCAAAGATTCAAGTGCGCTTATGATGTCCAGACGAAAATGCTCATCTTTCGACAAGAACATTACCGCAAGTGTCCAGAACTCTTTATTCGCTTTGTGATCATAGAGCCGCCCAATTCCATTTGTGGTCTGTCCCGCATACATCTTAGGCAAATCAATGCCTTCCTTGTCCTCTATGAGAAAGTAGATCCCGTGTTTGGGCAACTCGTTAGCAAGTGTCTTCGCATCTTTAACGGCTTCTCGCGGAATGACGAGTGCCTCAACAACAGATCCCTCAATTCGACATCTGCGAACCCCATTGGGGTTGCCTTCCAAATAATAGGTTACTACATTCTTGAATTTCATAAGTCGCCTCCTTACAGCATCCCGTTTTCAAGGAAACTGTAATACTCTTTCCGATTGAAGATGATGTGGTCAAGAAGCGGAACGCCTACGATTTGACCTGCCGCCTTGATCTTGCGCGTGACATCCTGGTCGGAGGGTGACGGCTCTATCGTGCCCTCGGGATGGTTGTGCGCGAGGATCACGCCACTTGCCTTTTCCGACACAGCCCTTGAAAACACCTCTCGTGGGTCAAGCCCCGCCTTGTCCAAACCGCCGACGGCAACCGTGTGCGTGTTGATGACTTCATTGGCGCCGTTGATCGTGATGCAAAGCACATGCTCTTGCCGCTGGAAGGCAAAATGCTGAACAAGCTGCATGACATCCTTGGTTTCGAGAATCCGAAGCCCTTCGGGTTTGATCCGACGCCGGGCAAATTCAAGTGCCGCCAGAACTTTGGTCGCCTTCGCCGCACCGACTCCGGGCATGATCAAGTCTTCAAGCTTGATGTCAAGTCCTTTGCCGTCGATGTGCTTGACAAAGGCTTTGGCCATCGTCATGACATCCATCTGCGCATTTCCGCTGCCCAGCAGAATCGCCATAAGCTCTTCATCTTTCAATGCCGCCGCACCGAGGCGCGCAAGCTTTTCGCGAGGACGGTCGGCCTCTAGCATGTCCATGACTTTCTTTGCCATATTATGCAGCCCTCAGGGTTTGAATGATCACGGCCGCCATGCTGTCGAATATCGCCCCATCGTCCTGGTACTTGACGTCGGCAACCTCTTCGTAACGCCCGTGTTCCAAATAGATGTCGCTGATCTGGTTGTGAACCTGCTTGCGGTATGTCCCGAAAAGATAGTCGTCATCGGCTTTGTTGCGATCAACAGTATCCTTCACATCGGGGTCCTGTAGTTTCTGCTCCGTAACTTGCCGGATGAAAAGCGCCTCCTCGTCCGTGATGTGGAACTTCTCCTTGATCTCTTCAATCATCTCCTGGACCGTAACCTTCTTCTGCGGGACTCCCGGACCATGTCCTTTCCGGCTCGGCTTCAGTACGACCTGTCCGCTACCGGAACGGACTCCGACAAACTGCACGCTCGCCTTAATGACTTCTGTGTGCCGCATGGCCTGCATCAGATCGCTCATCGTCCCTTGTTTGATGAGCTGGCGTCCGACAATATCCGCGAAGATGTACATCTTCATCATCGCCTCGCCGAAGTCGAAATCCTTCTTGAAGAAGTCAATCTGCTTCACATACTTGGCCAGCAATAGCACATAGTCTTTCCGGGCACCCCAATCTTTCACCCTTTCCTGGAAGAACGACCTCAGCACACCCACTTGATACTGTATCTGAGCATCCGTCGCGGTCTTGGCAGTATCGGCAAATGTCTCGATCTCTTCCTTGGTGAACACGTTGGCGTTCAGTATCGCGTCATATAGCTCTTTGGCCCGATTGGGGTCGGGTGGGTCGGGCGTATAGGGCGACCCCTTCCGATACTTGGCGAACGCCTTGAGAATCGCATCGGCGTTGTTCGTGAAATCCACGACCACGACCCGGTCTTTTCCCGGGTATTTGCGGTTAAGCCGCGAGACAGTCTGAACGGCATTGCGGTCAACTATCGGCTTGTCGATGAACATCCCTGCCAACAACGGCTGGTTGAACCCAGTCTGAAACTTGTTGGCGACGATCATGATGCGGTAGTCGTCGGTGTCGAATACGTCTTCTATCTTCTGCCCTTCTCTCAATCCGTTCACCTGATGCTCGGTGATGGTTTCGTTCGTCTCGGGATGAACGAAATCCGCAAAGGCGTAAAGAAGCTTGTAGGACGCATGACGTTGCCTGAGTTTTTCGGCAAGGATCTGGTAGTACAGAAGTCCTGTCGGACGCGAGGGCGCGACGATCATCGCCTTCGCCCGCCCGTCCAGCATATCCTTGATCTCACTGTCGAAATACCGCAGCATCACCTCGGCCTTGTACTGCACAATGCCGTAATCGCTAAAAGCGATGTTCTTCAGCGCCTTTGCGACAAGCCCCTTCGGGAACTCTTTCTCCTCGTTGGACGTCGGGACATAAGAGCAATGGAGGTTGTAAAGCGTCTTGTAAGACACAATGCTCGACGCCACGTCAACGATATAGCCCTCCTGTATGGCCTCGGCCTCGGTATAGGTGTCGAATGGTTCTCCGAACAGATCGACCGTCGCCTGCGAGGGTGTGGCGGTGAAAGCCACGAACATCTGGTTTCCGGCATGTGCCCGGATGATGTCAGCCTGCTCCTGTTCCTCGTCAACATCTTGCTCGACTTCACGGAACGGCACGCGCATGTCGGCGGCACGCTTGCCGTCCTGGTCGCGATGCGCCTCATCGATCAGAAACGCGACCCGCCGTGTTCTGAGCGCAGGGTCTTCCTTTAGTTTGTCGAGAATGTAGGCAAGTTTCTGCTGGGTCGTGACAATGATCGTCTTTGGCGCGATCTTCCGGCTGAGATTGCCGTGCAGGAAGTCATCAACGTCCTCGGACTTGTCCGAGAGGCCGACCTTGTCTTTCAAATGCGTGAACTTGGCGATGTCGTCCTTAATGTTCTTGTCGAGCGACTTTGCCGCAGTGACGATGAACACCGTCTCAACCAGCTTCTCGCTCGTCCCCGCCTTGTACAGACTTTCCAGCTTGGACGCCAGCCAGCAGATCGTGAGCGTCTTTCCGCTACCTGGTGCATGGTTAGCAAGATACTTCTTGCCGATGTCACCATTGGCGGCGAAATGCTCCTGAATGTTCGCGGCGATGTTCTTGACGCATCGTTCCTGGTGGAAACGCGGATAGATCGTGAACGCCGGCCGCGCGGGATCGGTTTCGGTCGCCGGCTTTTCCGGCACCCTCACCAGAAAGAAGGCGATATCCTCCAACAGATTCTCAGGTGCGAGAACCTGATCGTACAGAAACTCGACCGGATATTCGCCCTCGGTCTTCGGCACGTTGACGAGTCCTTGGTTGTGCCAGCGGAAATTGTCGGCCTTTCGCGGATCGGTCGCAACTTTCACCTCGGTCGTGTCCGCGGCGATGTAGGCGAACGGATGCTGGAAAATCTTCTTGGAATGGTCACGCCCGACATACTGATCGACGGCATCGCTGACCGTCTGGTTCTGCTCGTGCTTAAGTTCTATGCAGACAATCGGCAATCCGTTCAGGAAGATCACGATGTCGATCTCCTTGTTCGTCTCGCCAAAATAGAAATGGTGGCGGAACGCAAACCGGTTCTGCCTGTAAGCCTCCCATGTCGCGCTCTGCTCGGAGCGCGGACGCGCAAAGTACAGCTTGAAGTCCACGCCACGGACCTTGAACCCCTCGCGGATGACAAGCCACATCGGCCTGCGGTGCAGTTCGCTCCTGAGCGCCTTGAAGAACTCGTCCCGCGTATCGTCACCGTAGTTCTGCGCCACGCGCCCGACCTCTTCCGGCTGCGAGGCGGTGACGAACGCCCACAACACGTCTTCGGCGATAAAGTTCTCCTGGTCCGTAATCTCGCTCTGCTCCAGAGCGGTGTATTTGAGCGTGTCGCCTTTGTATCGCTTCAGCAGCTCATCGCAGATGTGCTGCTGGAACTGGAGTTCGGGCTGGGAGTTGGTGCTCATCGGCTCTTGTCCTCCAACAACAACGCCTCCTCGATCGCCGCGCGCTCGCGCTGCAACTCAAGGCTAAGCTCCTCGACGGTCGGAAGGTGAAGATGATACTTTACCGCGAACAGATTCCGCTCGTTCTCGTTGAGGGTGTACTGGATGACCGCTTCGTCCCTGTCGGAGCCGAGAACGATTCCTATCGGCGGATTGTCGCCCGGATTCATCATTTCCCGCTCGTAGTAATGCTTGTAAAGCTGCATCTGCCCGATGTCCTGCGGCGTCACCTTGCCGACCTTGAGGTCGATCAGGACAAAGCATCGCGCAATGAAATTGTAGAACAGGAGGTCGCAATGATAAGTCTCGTCCCCGATCTGTATGGGGCACTGCTCCCGCACAAGCGCAAATCCGCGACCAAGTTCCAGCATGAACGTTCTGAGGTGCTTGACCAGCCCCGCTTGAAGGTCCTTTTCCTTGTACTCCGCCGGGGAGACTCCGGCAAACTCCAGGATCGCAGGACTGCGGACGATGTCCTGCGCGTCCACCTTCCCCTTCTTGACCAGCTTTCCTGCCGTCTTCAAATCGACATGATTGTGAATAAGGCGCTGGTAGAACTCAGTCGATATCTGGCGCTGCAGATCGCGCACGCTCCAGCTACACTTCACCGCTTCGGACAAATAGAAGTCGCGCGCATCTCGGTTGTCCACGGCCGCCAGCAGACGGTAATGGGACCAACTCAATTTGTCACACAGCGTGTGACAATTCGGGAACGCCAGATACACAAGGCGCATGTAGCGCAGATTCGTTCCCGTATAGCCCGGGCCGAACTCGGCGGTCAGCTTCTGTGAAAGGCCCTTTATAAGCCCATCCCCGTACTTCGCGTGATCGGCGCCTCCCTGCTTCTCGACAATCTCCCGCCCGACGTTCCAGTACGCCAAGACCATCTCCTTGTTGGCGACGGCATAGACTTTTGCACGCGCCTTTGCTATGTAGCGGCGGACGTTCTTGTAAAGCTCGGCCTCGACCGATTCAACAACCTGGACTTTCCTTTTCATGACGCCACCCTTCTTTCGCCGGTCACATACTCATGGATCAAGCTCTTGCGGTAATCCGCCAACACCTCGATCTGCCTACGGAGATTATCCGTCAGCTCATCAAGGTTCTTCCGCTTTGCATCAAGGTAATTGGCAATCTCGAATTGCTCAGAATATGGTGGAAGTGGAATTTTTATCTTCCGTATGATTTCTCGACTAATATTTGGTTGGGTTCCACCGTGTGCTTCCATTAACATTGCATCTTTACATGCGCAAAGCGAATAGTAAACAAAAGCCTGACAAACATTCCAACGCGGTTCATTTAATGTGCAACAAGCCTGATTTGTACAAGCATCAATTCGAACAATACTAGTGTTTGCGATTGAAGCCCCATACATCGCTATCGCAATGAAAGGCGCCTTAAATATTGTCAGATTACAGTCCTTCAGGGCAAGCTCCGAGACACATTTTGCCGTAACATCAACATACCGTCCATGTAAATCTCCAGATTGCAGCCATGGTGTTTCACCATCATAATAGTCCTGGTTATGGCTTTTAGGTGTTGTACCACTTCCTATGGTATCAAAGCATCGAGCAATCTTATGCAAGCGCCACCCATTCGGTATCTCCGGGAACAACCGGTTTTTTGTCTTCACCATTCTTGCAGTACCCAAACCTTGCGTCGTCGCTTTGTAAAGGATGTTCTTCCACATCTCGTCAATGCAGTCCAGCTGCTTCCGCTTGGCTTCAATCGCCTTGTCGATATCGGCGCACTTCGCATCCAGGAATGCCGCAATCCGCTTTTGCTCGGGAAGAGGAGGGAGAATTACTGTCACAGGGTTAAGAACCCGCTGGGTCAGACTGAAAACCTTAATGCCACTTGCCCGCGTGCGAACCTGTCCTCGCCATTCATCGGTTTGAAACAGATAGGACAAATACTTTGAATGCTCAGGGAAACGTGCACGTGCGATTAGGGCATGATAACCTGCATACACTTCGCCGTCGGAATCGTTGAGCACACAGTTCCCCACCCCATCAAGGTCTTCTGAGGTGTCTGCAAAAACGACATCTCCCTTCTTTAATCTGGAGTTCGGGCAAGCAACCGCAATTTCCTCCGGCACATAACGAATCAAACTTTGATCAAGATGTGTTCCTGTATTGTGCTTCGCATGAATCTGACCATAACTGACCACAGCTACGCCATCCTCCACAAGATCGGCCTTTGTTATGTTTAGTCCCTTGGCGTATGAAAAAAAGTCCTTAAGTCGCCCGTCTCTCCATCCAACGGGGACTTGCCGAACCCATTCTTTCGTTCTCGCACGAATCATGCGTCAAGCCCCTCCAGCAGTTTGTCGGCCTCGGCTTCGAGCTTGCGGAACTCGCGGAGCAATGCCTTGGTCGATACCGGCGGCGTGTATTCGTAGAAGTACTTGTTCGGCAGAATCTCGTAGCCGAGCTGCGGCAGTTCTTCCCAGCGGATGAGCGGCTGCGTGATCTCGCGCTTGAGGAACGTCTCGATGTCTTCTTCAAACGGGATGTATTCGGCGTCTTCGACGTAGTCCGGGTGCGTGTAGAACACCTTGCCGTCTTTCTCCTCCCACTTCACCTGTTGGGGAGCATAATATTCCTCGATCTTGCGCTTCTCGGTCTTTGTGAGCTTCTTCCCAAACTCCTCGGTCTTCCAGATCGGCCTCTCGTCGGCATCCGTCTGCCAGAACACGACCTCCACCTTGTGATAGGCGAAAGCCGATGTAGGGAATATCTTCACCTTCGGATCGGAATACCCTTCAGCCCAGCCCTTGCGGTAGCGCTCGATCGTCCACTGGCGATGCTCTTCCGTAATGCGGTTGCGCTTGTTGCCGAAACTCTTCGGCTCCTTTTCGCAGACGTCGCGCGAATCGATGATCATCACCTTGCCCTTGTGGGACTTCGGCTTGTTGTTGGTGACGATCCAGATGTAGGTGTAGATGCCGGTGTTGTAGAACAGCTGGTCAGGCAACATCACGATTGCGTCAAGCCAGTCGTTCTCCAGCACCCATCGGCGGATTTCGCTCTCCCCCGATCCGCAGTCGCCGTTCGAAAGCGGCGATCCGTTGAAGATGACGGCGATCCGGCTACCGCCCTCCTTGACTGGCTTCATCTTCGCGAGCATCGTCTGAAGGAAGAGCAGAGCGCCGTCGTTCACCCGCGGCAAACCCGCCGCGTAGCGCGTCTTGCGGAGCTTCCTGACGTCGGCCTCGTACCCGTCCTTGCCACCCCACGTCACGCCGAATGGTGGATTCGAAAGCATGAAGTCAAATGTATGCTTCGGCTCCTGCCACCTGTCGCCGATGTCGTCATGTTCGTCGCCCCGCTCCGGCTCGTACGGAACAAGCGAATTGCCGAATGTCACCGTCGCCTGTGGGTCGTTCTTGATCAGCAAGTCGGAAAGGCAGATTGCGAAGTTGGACGGGTCGAGTTCCTGACCATGTACCGTCACCAGCTTCTCGACATTTGCGCGTTCCGCCGCCGTCTTCGCCTTGGCGCGGAGATGTTCCTTTGAGACCGACAGCATACCGGCGGTACCGCAGGCGGGATCGTAAATGGAGATGTGCTTCTTCGGCACATCAATGCCCAGCAACTCGACCATCAGCCGAATGACTTCGCGCGGCGTGAAGTGCTCTCCGGCCTCCTCGCCGCTCTGTTCGGAAAACCTCCGCAGCAGCTCTTCGTACACATACCCCATCTCCAGCGGCGAAAGGTTGTCGGGACCAAGAGCAAGATTCATGTACTGCCCGATGATCGGCGCAAGGCGCTGATACTTCGCCATGAGCCCGATTGTGTTGCGATAGTCGAACTTGTCGATGATTTCCTGCACCTTGTCCGAGAAACCCTTGATGTAGGCGCGGAAATTCTTCTCCAGACTCGCATGATCGTCGTTATAGACTTTTTCAAGCGTCAAGTCGGTACTGTTGTTGAACGCCAAGGAACGATCATTCAGTTCAAGGCTTTTGACAAGCTTCTCGAGTTCCTTGTCGCCGATCGACGGACGCTTCTTCCTGATATCCGCCTTCTTCGCCTCGCGCCAATCCACAAGCACGCATTCGAGGCGGCGAAGCACGATCATCGGCAACACGACCTTCTGGTACTCATACTGCTTGAACTTGCCGCGCAGCCGCTCGGCCGACTTCCATATCTCATTCGTGAGATTATCCAGCCGCGGCTTGTCGAGAACGCTTGTTTTCTCGTCACTTGTCACAGTTCAACCCCTCCCTGGGACTCAAAAGGCACAACCCTTCCCATCTTCGCGATTCAGCAACATCCATCTTCGTTAAAGCAACCACCCGCCGCAAGGCATCGCCCCGCGCCGTAGCATCACCCGCTTTTTCCGTTCGCTTTGGCATGGTTGTAGTATACCAAAAACCTAACCGATTGTGGGCACTTTCCAACTTGAGATGCCATTTTGGCGTTTCAAGTTATCCCTTCCGCAAACAACCCGAACTTGACCTTTTCTGGATGATGCCACGGCAATTGTGCAAGTGGCGATTGCACAATCCCACCTACATGTCGAATTATCGCTTTCTTGCGCTTATCTTGCGACGCCTCTCGCCGCAAGGCCCTTTGCGGTGAGCCGGTATTTCTGCGTGGGCGAACGCGGCGAGTCTGGCTGCGTCATTTCGATGAAACCAATCCGCAATGCCGGCGAAAGGCAAGGCGTCCGGCGCTCATCTCGTCTCCTTCGCATAGTAGCCGCCTGTCTTCTTGCTGCCGCGATGCTCGATCTTCCCTGCGGCGACAAGCGCAGCGACGGCGCGAGCCACGGTGATGCGGCTCACGGTCAATGCCGCCTTGAAGAACGGAACGTTTCTGCCTGGGTGAAGTGCGATCAGTCTCAACAGGCGCTTTTTCACCCCCTCGTCCAATGGAGTGGCGTCGTCATCTGGCAATGTGTTTATTGTATCATTTATTGTATCAATCGCGCCATCGGCAGTCGCGATGTTCAGCTGGTAGCGCGTCTGCGGGCCGCCGTTCACGGGAACGACCGCGCCGTCGTGAATTCCGCTTTTCCCGCTCGTTTTTTGCATGGTTGTAGTATGCCAAAAACCTAACCGATTGTGGTCGCTTCTCTGTGAATCCCAATATGAGCCGCCGAGACGGCGGCTCCCCATGATGTATTCATATCCTCTCCATGATCGACGGGATGAACA
>JAEEGN010000162.1 GCA_016280345.1 Selenomonadaceae bacterium
CGTCTGGATCACTCATCCAGCCAACCGGCTTCGCGTCCTTCTTACCGGAGAAAAAATCCGCGGCCGAATACATCGGCACCATCTTACGTTTCTTTTTAGGTGTGTTCATGTCATTTCCTTTCGCAAGGAAGAACTGCGGCCAGAATCCAATCTTACGCCCCCTGTCAAAAAAGTTCTCCCTCATTTGGGGAAGCCGCCATCTTGGCGGCGCACTGGGACAACGGACGTCCCGTCCGTTGCGGCCACCCACTCGGGGAAGCGACACTCATGTCGCTTCCCGCATTGTCTAAGCCATCGACAGAAGCGGAAAGTGGTCCACCTGTCTAGGAACCATTGCAATCCCGTTCGTGGGGCATTCACTCTTCTTCTTCGCGGATATCGTCGGACATCTCGTCCGACTCTTCGTCGTCAACCGGCACATCATCCCCTTCGGTGCAGTAGACCTCATCGCACGTACAGCCGTTGGCCAGTTCGTAGAAGCGCACGAAGAGGTCCTGCTCCGGCATGTTATTGATCCCACCCTGGTCGATTTCGTCCAGCGCGTCGCACAGGTCGTCATCCAGATCGACGTCGCCGTCGTCGCACTCCCATGCGCCGCCGTCCTCGGACACCCAGCCCGTAAAGGTGTAACCCGCCGCCTTGATCTCGCACCCGCAGTCGGAATCGCCCCAGGGATCTATGACATAGAACGTGTGCCCGTCAGACGCGGTGTGCTCGGTGATGTTCTTCGGCGCCATGTAGGTCACCGTGTAGTCGCCCGAGCGCAGCGCCTTGAGAATCTTCTGCTCGACAGTGTCGGCAGAATCAGACGAACCTGTTTCAGTTACTGTTGCCATTTTCTAGTTTCCTTTCCTTATGGTCACTTCGTCGTCAAAGGCACCTTTCGCGGCGATTGTTGCGCCCCGAGGAATTGTCACGCTCTTAAGTCCGGTTCCGATGCCCCCTGCGGCCTGTACTCCGGAAGTTTCTGCTTCCTCTTCCTCATCGTCTGGAAGGTCTTCGTCATCTGACAGGTATATCTCGACTTCCGAACCGTTCCTGCCAGAATGGCAGATGCATATTTGGCGAATCGCGTCTTCGTCCCCGCTGTCACTCATATAGACATCATCAAGGAACCGCAGCTTCTCGCAGATATCCTCATCGTCCGACAAGTCGTTTTCGCCGCAGTCCCAGCCACAAGCCAACTGCTCCTGCTCGTCGTTGAAATGCGTGAACTCTATTCCGCACACACTTACAGTCACGCTTCCCAGGTCCGGAGCGGACGTCGCCCCAGACGGTTCAATCACATAGTATTCCGTACCATCCGCCTCTTCTTGAACGACACATTCCCAGGCAATCCGTATTCAACCTTGTAGTCGCCTTTATCAAGCGCCGCCAGTATCTTGGCCTTAAGCGGCCCCAAATCAACCACACCGACCATTTCGGTGTCCAGTGCTTTTGCCACTTGATTTCTCCTTTTAGTCTCTGACACACACTAGGGATTCCACGCCTTCGGGAATCCCGCACTCTAAAAAAGCCCGGTCACCAACGCTTGTCACGTTGGAGGGAATTTGCACATCCTTGAGCCTGCGGCAACGCCAGAACGCACCTTCCCCGATGCGGGTCACGCTGTCTGGAATCGTCACGGCTTCCAGTTGCTCGCACTCGAAGAACGCCTCCTTGCCGATGCATTGAACGCCCGCAGGAATCTTCACCCGCTTCAAGCCGCCCGGCACGGCGACGAGCGTCTTGCCGTCCTTCGACAGCAGCAACCCCCGAACCGACTTGTAGCAAGCGTTCCCTGCCGCCACGGAGAAAGTCTTCAATCGCCTGCACCCCTTGAACGCAACACCTTCGATCATCGTCACATTGCACGGAATTATCACGCTCGTCAGATCGGGGTTCCTGTAATAGGACAAATCCCCAATACTTTTTACTGGCAATCCATCAATCTCATTGGGGATTTCCAGCGCATGGGCATGGCCGTTGCCGCCAGTCACCACTGCGCACTTCGAGCCATCGTCCTGAGTCTCGACCGCATACTCGAACGTGTAACCCCGCGCGGCAATCTTGTTCCACCGCGCAACGGCTTCAATGGAAACCTCCTGAAAGTCGTCAAGAGTCGGTTTCGCTTCATCTCCCCCCAACATGTCCCATGGAACAGGGAAGGATTCGGCTCGGCATTTCCGAACCTCCAGCTGATTCTCCTCTTTCGCCACGATCATTCCCAGATCGTTGTCGCACGTTCCACGCCACGTCACCGTACCGCTGATCGAGATGCCGTTGGGCGCAAGGATGTGTTCAAGGATGAAGCACAGCCACTCGACGAGCTTGTCGCCGTCCAGGTTGCCCGACACTTCGCCCGACAGCTCAACGCCCTGCAGATGCCGGCGATCCGCAGAGACCGCCCACGGCGACCAGCAGGACGGCGCGCTGCAGACCCCTATCGGCAACGTCAGGCGACCATGCCCCCCATCGTTGTAGAGGGCATTGATCTCCTTCGCGAGTCCGGCGCCAATCGCCTTGTCGAACTCGAATCTCGATTCTATTTCCATTTGTCCGTATGCGTACTTTA
>JAEEGN010000163.1 GCA_016280345.1 Selenomonadaceae bacterium
AATACGGCCTTTCCCGGCTCGGCGGTCTTGAACGTTATCGGCGTGGCGAACGCCTTGGCCGGGAATTTTACCGGTTCGTCGGAAGTCGAACCGAAGGATTGATGGAACCGCTCCCGGAAACTCGCGAAGTCCCCGACGTTGTTTCCCGCTTTGATCGGCTTGCCGCCGTTACTGACGACGTCGGCGATGGCCCGGCAGACCTCCGGATCCTGCAGCAGCATGAGAAAATCAGCCTTTTGCATCGAACTTCCTCCTTTTATGGATGCGATGACCTCTTCCTGTCTCTTATCATAGCATACCCGACCCTTCTGTTCAAAGGAAAAGCATCGCCCCGCAGAAATTCGCGGAACAAGCGCGCATTACATCTTTACGCTGGCCCTTTGGTAGTATATAATAATATAATAGTGCACTAAGCGTAGCAACCCTGTTGCCCGGGCGACCGCCAAAGCGCCGGGCGCCGGCAAAATAGTCTTCGTCCGGCGGGATTGCTCCGCTGCGTGCGTCGGATATGCGTGAAAATCGAATTCGCCTCATCCCTCTCCGGGCTTGGCTTATTCCGCCTTCACGCGGTTGTTTTCTATCTTGCGAACGAGGTGAGCGAACTTGGGGATGAACATGACCGAGAAGATTCTGGCGAAGCACGCCGGACTGGCTTCCGTATCGGCGGGGCAGCTCGTCACCTGCCGGCTGGATATGGTGCTGGCCAACGATATCACGGCGCCGCCGGCCATCAAGGAATTCGAGAAGATCGGCCGCCCGCCCTTTGACAACACGAAGATCGCGCTGGTGCCGGATCACTTCACGCCGAACAAGGACATGAAGACGGCGGACCTCACGAAGACCGTGCGGGATTTCGCCCGGCAGTACAATATCGTGAACTATTTCGAAGTCGGCCACGACGCCGGCATCGAGCACGTCATCCTGCCGGAGAAGGGCTTGGTGGGGCCGGGTTCGCTGACCATCGGCGCCGACTCCCATACCTGTACCTACGGCGCCGTGAACGGCTTCGCCACCGGCGTGGGCACGACGGACCTGGCGGTGGCGCTGGCCACCGGCGAGGCCTGGTTCAAGGTGCCGGCGGCCATCCAGGTGGTGCTGACCGGCAAGAAGCCAAAGAATATCAACGGCAAGGACGTCATCCTGACGCTGATCGGCGAGATCGGGGTGGACGGGGCGCTCTATCAGTCGCTGGAGTTCGCGGGCCCCGGCGTGGCCGAGCTTTCCATGACCGACCGCTTCACCATCGCCAATATGGCCATCGAGGCCGGCGGCAAGAACGGCATCTTCCCCTTCGACGAGAAGACGAAGGAATACGTCGAGGGCCGGGTGAAAGCGCCTTACGAGCCGGTAGAGCCGGACGCCGACGCCTCCTACGCCCGGGTGGTGGAGATTGATTTGTCGGCGCTGAAGCCGGTGGTGGCGTTTCCCCATCTGCCGGGCAACACGAAGCGGGTTGCCGACGTCGGCGAAATCCCGATCCAGCAGGTGGTCATCGGCTCCTGCACCAACGGGCGCCTGGAGGACCTGGCCATCGCCGCCGGGATCCTGCAGGGCCGCGAGGTGCATCCGGACGTCCGCTGCATCATCATTCCCGGCAGCCAGCAAATCTACCTCGAAGCGATGGAAAAGGGATATATAAGGACTTTCATCGAGGCGGGGGCGGCGGTCTCGACGCCGACCTGCGGGCCCTGCATGGGCGGCCACATGGGCATCCTGACGGCGGGGGAACGCTGCGTTTCGACGACGAACCGCAATTTCCGCGGCCGCATGGGACACGTGGACAGCGAAGTCTATCTCGCCGGGCCGCACGTCGCGGCGGCCAGCGCAGTCCTGGGACGGATCGCGACGCCGGAGGAGGTAAAGTAAATGAAACTCGAAGGAAAAGTCTGGCGCTACGGCGACAATATCGACACCGACGTCATCATCCCGGCGCGGTACCTGAACTCGTTTGACCCGAAGGAACTGGCCTCCCACTGCATGGTGGACATCGATCCCACCTTCGCGCAGAAGGTGAAGGCCGGAGATATCATGGTGGGCGGCAGGAACTTCGGCTGCGGCTCGTCGCGGGAGCACGCCCCCATCGCCATTCAGGCGTCGGGGGTTCCCGTCATCATCGCCGCCAGCTTCGCCCGCATCTTCTACCGCAACGGCATCAACATCGGCCTGCCGCTGCTGGAGATCGGCGACGACGTGGAGAAAATCAAGGCGGACGACGTGCTCGTCGTCGATCCAGAGGCCGGGACCATCGAGGACGTCACCACCGGCGATACCTTCCGGGCCCATCCGCTGCCGGGCTTCGTGCAGGACATCGCCCGGGCCGGCGGGCTCATCAACTACATCAAGGCGAAGAAATAATCATATCGACGCGGGCGGCCGGGCGGCGGTCCGCGGATACAGGAGCGATACGGCATGGCAAAGAAGATAGTCGTGATTCCCGGCGACGGGATCGGCAAGGAAATCACCGACGCGGCGGTGGCGGTACTCAAAAAGGCGGACGAGAAATTCGGCCTGGGGCTTTCCTATGAGTATCACGACGCCGGCGGCACCGCCTACGATAAGTTCGGGACGCCGCTGCCGGAGGAGACGCTGGCGGCGGCCAAAGCGTCCGACGGCGTGCTTTTCGGCGCGGTGGGCGGCGACAAGTGGGACAGCGTGGAGCCGTCGCTGCGGCCGGAGAAGGCCATCCTGGGCCTGCGGAAGGGGCTCGGCCTCTACGCGAACCTGCGCCCGGTGAAGGTCGCGGATACCCTCGTCGATTATTCGCCGCTGAAGCCGGAGCTGGTGCGGGGCGTCGATCTCGTCATCGTGCGGGAGCTCATCGGCGGCATCTACTTCGGCGACCGCTGCGAATCGGAGCAGCATGAGGGCGTCGAAAGGGCCTGGGACCTCGAGAACTATTCGGTGCCCGAGGTCGAGCGCATCGCCCGCCTGGCCTTTGAGACGGCGAAGCTGCGCCGCGGCAAGGTGACCTCGGTCGACAAGTCCAACGTGCTGGCGACCTCGCGGCTCTGGCGGCGCACCGTGACGAAGGTGGCGGAAGGCTACCCGGACGTTGCCCTCGACCATCTTTACGTCGATAACTGCGCCATGCAGCTGGCCGTAAAGCCAGCCCAGTTCGACGTCATCTGTACCGGCAACCTCTTCGGCGATATCCTGAGCGACGAGGCGGCGGTCATCGGCGGCTCCATCGGCCTGATGCCCAGCGCCAGCATCGGCGAGGCGACGAGCCTGTTCGAGCCCATCCACGGCTCGGCCCCGGACATTGCCGGCAAGGGTATCGCGAATCCCATCGGCACGATCCTGTCGGCGGCAATGCTGCTTCGCTACTCGCTGCGCGAGGAAGCGGCGGCCCGGGCCATCGAGGCGGCCTGTGACAAGGCGCTGGCCGATGGTTTCCGCACGCCGGACCTCTGGCAGGAGGGTTTCCGAAAGGCCGATACCGAGCAGATGACGCGGGCCATCGTGGAGCGTGTGTAAAGGGGCTGAGATTCCCCCCGCTTCTAAAGCGGGGATGTCTGCCCCACGCCCGTTGCAATGCTGACGAATGAGATTATTTACGGCATCATAGAGAGCGAGCAGAAGGAGAGAGCACTATGAAGGGAGCGCAGGCAGTCGTTGAGTGTCTGGTGGAGCAGGGGGTCGATACGATCTTCGGGTATCCCGGCGGGATGATCCTGCCGCTTTACGACGCGTTGTATGACGACAAGCGGATACAGAATATCCTGTCCACCCATGAGCAGAGCGCGGCCCACGCCGCCGACGGCTACGCCCGCGCCAGCGGCAAAGTCGGCGTCTGCATCGCCACCTCGGGGCCGGGGGCGACGAACCTCGTGACCGGCATCGGCACGGCCTTCATGGACTCGATTCCAATGGTGGCCATCACCGGCCAGGTGGATACGACGCTGCTGGGCCGGGACGCCTTCCAGGAGACGGACATCGTCGGCGTCACCATGCCCATCACCAAGCACAACTACAAGGTCAAGGATCCGAAGAAGCTGGTGCCGGTCCTGCGGGAGGCCTTCGAGATCGCCCGCAGCGGCCGCCCGGGGCCGGTGCTCATCGATATCCCGCGCAACGTGTTTTTCGCCGACGTGGACTACGCGCCGCTGACGCCGGAAAAGAAGAAGCATCAGAAACCGGACGTGGACTTCATGATCTGCGCCGCCGAGGCCGAGGAAGTCATGCTCCAGGCGAAGCGGCCGGTGGTCATCGCCGGCGGCGGCATCGTTTCCGCCGGGGCGAGTCGGGAGGTCATCGGGTTCATCGAGAAATACCGCTTCCCGGTGGCGGAAACGCTCATGGGCATCGGGGCGATTCCCCATTCCCATCCGCAGCTTCTGGGATTCGCGGGAATGCACGGCAAGAAGGCGGCCAACAACGCCATTGCCGCCGCCGACCTCGTCATCGCCATCGGCAGCCGCTTTGCCGACCGCCAGACGGGCAGCCGTGACAAGTACATGAAGAACACGAAGTTCATTCATATCGACATCGACCCGGCGGAAATCGACAAGAACATCGCCAGCGCCATCGGCCTGGCGGGAGACATGAAGACGATCCTGCGGCTCCTGATGAAGCGCGAGCCCCAGACGAAGCTCGACGGCTGGTGGCAGCGCATCGAGGGCTGGCGCGAGGAATACGCCTATGATTACAGCGTGAACCGGCTGACGCTGCCCTGGGCGCTCCATCACGTCGCCGGCGTCACGGCGGGCAAGCCCTTCGCTTTTTCCACCGACGTCGGCCAGCATCAGATGTGGGCGGCCCTGCACCTCCATATCGAGGAGCCGCGCACCTGGCTCACTTCCGGCGGCCTCGGGACCATGGGCTTCGGCCTGCCGGCGGCGGTGGGGGCGCAGATGGCTTTCGGCAGGAAGCGCCGTCTCGTCCATATCGCCGGCGACGGCGGCATCAAGATGACCGGCAGCGAGTATTACACCATCGCCCGGCTGAAGCTGCCCATCATCTCGCTGATCGTCAACAACACCAGCCTGGGCATGATCCGGCAGTTGCAGAAGGTCATGTATCAGGAGCGCTATACGGCCTGCGAATTCGATTATCCCATGGATTTCGTGGGCTACGCCGAGAGCTTCGGCATCCCCGCCGAGGCCGTGGCGACGCCCGACGAGTTCGCGGTCGCCTTTGACAAAGCCGTCGCCACCGAGGGGCCGCACGTCATCGTGCTGAACATCCATCGCAGCTTCGTCGAGCCGATGACGAAAGGCGGCGCCCGCCTCAACGAGTTCGTGGACTTCAACTGACAGAGTCCGGCGGCTGTCGTTTTGCCGACGACGTGCCGGGAACGGGTTTCCCCTCCGAAAGCGGCAACGACCGGTTGCATGAACAGGGGATAATAAGGAAACGCCGCTTTGGCGCGGCAGTAGGAGATGGGGCGCGGTATGGAGGAAAAAAGCCCGGAGGTTCAATGGTTTCCGGGACACATGCAGAAAACCCGGCGCCTGATTGCCGAAAATCTCCGGCTGGTGGACGTTGTGGTGGAACTGCGGGACGCGCGTCTCCCTTACAGCAGCGCCAATCCCCTGCTGCGGGAGCTTCTGGGAGAGAAGCCCGGCGTCATCGCCCTCAACAAGAGCGATCTGGCGGACCCGGCGATTACCAAACGATGGCTGGCGTATTACCGCGGGCAGGGGCAGCCGGCCTGCGCCATCGACTCCATGACGGGGCGGGGCCTGCGGTCTTTGCTCGCCCGGGCGGAGGAACTGGCCCGGGCGCGGACCGAGCGCCTCGTGAAGAAGGGCGGCCGGCCCCGGGCAGCCCGGTTCATGGTGGTGGGGATTCCCAACGTGGGCAAGTCCTCCCTCATCAACCGCCTGGCCGGCAAAGCCAAGACGCGGGTGGAGGACCGGCCCGGCGTGACGCGGGACAAGCAGTGGATCCGCGTGGGGGAGAAAATGGAGCTTCTCGATACGCCCGGCATCCTGTGGCCCAAGTTCGACGACCCGGAGGCGGGTCGGAAGCTCGCGTTCATCGGTTCCATCAATGATGAAGTCTATGACAGCGAGGCGATGGCCGCCGCTTTCCTGGCCTGGATGCGGGCGCGTTACCCGGACCGGCTGCAAGAGCGTTATAAGCTCACGGCGGACAGCCGGGCGATGACGGCGGCGGACCTGCTCGCCGCCATCGGGGCGAAGCGGGGCTGCCTGCTGAAAGGCGGCCGCATCGACACCCTGAAGGTATGCCGGCTGCTGATGACGGACCTGCGGGCGGGAAAGCTGGGACAGGTCAGCTTCGACGAACCGCCGGACGACGAACAAACGGAAAAGGACTGAGACGGGATGGACATATCTTCGCTTACGGTGAAGGAAATCGAGGCGCGTCTGGCCGAGGGAGAGCCCTCGCTGGAGTTTCTCCAGGCCTGCGGGCAGGACAAGCGCGGCGGCGTACAGCGCCTCTGGCGGAAGTTCCAGCGGGAGCAGACGGAGCGCAGCCGGGTGAAGGCGCTTTACATGTACGAGCATACCGCTCTGGCCGAGGGGGCGGAGCTGATCGCCGGCGTTGACGAGGCCGGCCGCGGTCCCCTGGCGGGGCCGGTAGTGGTGGCCGCGGTCATCCTGCCGGTGGACCTTTTCCTGCCGAAGCTCAACGACTCCAAGAAGCTGTCGCCCAAAGCCCGGGACGTCCTCTACGACGAGATCTGCGAAAAGGCCATCGCCATGCACTGCTCCATCATCGACGCCGAAACCATCGACCGCGTCAACATCTACCAGGCGACGATGAACGGGATGTACGAAGCCATCCTGGCCCTTGACCCGCCGCCGCAGAAGGTCCTCATCGACGCGGTGCGGCTGGAGAAGCTGCCGATGCCGTCGCTCTCCATCGTACAGGGCGACGCGAAGTCGGCCTCCATCGCGGCGGCCTCGATCATCGCCAAGGTCACCCGTGACCGCCTGATGGTGCAGTATGACGCCAAATACCCGGAATACGGCTTCGCCCAGCACAAGGGCTACGGTACCGCGCAGCATCTCAAGGCGCTGCGAACCTACGGGCCCTGCCCGATTCACCGGCGTTCCTTCGAGCCGGTGCGGGAAATGATGAACGGATAGGATTGAAAGAATCCCAGCAGCAAGGAGGTCCTGGTCATGCCGATGGAAACGAATTCGACGACAATGCCGACCAATATACAGCCGGTACAACGGCCGCGCCCGGGCGCTCCGACGACGATCACCCGGCGCGGCGACACGGCGGGTTCTCCCTTTGCGCCCCGTACCGACGTCAATATCAAGAATTCCGTTTCCGATATGGCGGGCATTCTGGCGAAGGTCTCGGAAAATCAGGAAAGCACCACCGAATCCCTCTCGCCGCAATTGCAGAAGCTGATCGACAACATCATGAAGCAGTCCTTCTCGCTGGAATCGACGCTGGCGAACGGTCTGGGCAGCAGCATGGAGAGCCAGCGCTTCGCGGTCGATCAGTTGCTGACGCTTTCCCGCCTCCTGGGACAGCTTGGTTCGCTGGCGGAACAGGGGGTCACGAATCCCCTGGACAGCGGGCTGGAGGCGGTGCTGGCGAATTTCCGGGAGCTGATCGGCAATACGGATTCCGGCGCCCTGGAACCGGCGATTCTTCATAAGCTGGCCTTCCAGCTCTTGGATACGAAGACCGTCGAGGATCTGCCGGACGAATTGAAATTCCTGCTGCTGCAGGGCGCCCAGGCGGCGCCGGCCAATTCGGAGATGAACACCGAGTCGCTGGGCTTCCTGAAGCAGCTCATGCAGTATTTCATGCCTTCGCCGGAACCGCCGGAGATGCCGGCGAAAGGGGCCGGCCGGCAAGAAGCGGAGCCTTCCGGGGCCAAAGACGCCGGCGCGGAGTCCGCGGGTCAGGACGGGACCGAAGAGGCCGCCGGTCCGAAAGCGGAGGAGCCGGCCCCCGGCGGCCGTCCGTCTTCTGCGGGCAACGCGGGGGCGGGACAATCGGCGGGGGCGAAGGGCTCCGGTCAGCCAAACGCTGCCC
>JAEEGN010000164.1 GCA_016280345.1 Selenomonadaceae bacterium
AAGCGCCAGCTGGTCGATCTCCGGAAGCCCTTCAAGGCAGCAATGCTCCCGCAGGAGCTCGACGTATGTCCTGGAGATTCCCGCCCGCTTCTTGAGGTCGGCCACCGAAGTGAAGGGACCTTCCTTGCGAACCCGGACGAGATTCCGGGCCGCCACAGCGCCGAACCCCTTGAGCGACGTGAAGGGCGGCAGCAACGACTTCTCCAGCAGGATGAAGTTCTCGGCGTCGGAACGGGAGAGGTCGACGCGCTCCACCGCGTAGCCACGCAGATACATTTCCCAGGCCAGCTGCAGCACGATGATGAGTTCCTTTTGCTGCTCATTCGGCTTTTCCAGCGCCTCCAGCTCCTTCAGGGACCGCCGCACCCGGTCTTTGCCGCCGGCGATGAGATTCACGTCGAAGGCGTCGGCGCGGATGGAGAAATAAGCGGCGTAGAAGGCCAGCGGGTAATGCACTTTGCAGAAGGCGATGCGATAGGCCATCATGACGTAGGCCGTGGCGTGGGCCCGGGGAAACAGGTACTTGATTTTCTGGCAGGACTCGATGTACCACTCGGGCACGCCGCCCGCCCGGAGGATTTCCACCACCTCCGGATCAATGCCCTTGCCCTTGCGGACCTTCTCCATCGTCTTGAAGGAGAGCAGCGGATCGATGCCCTTGCGGATCAGAAACAGCATGATGTCGTCGCGGCCCGAGATGGCTTCCTGTAAGGTACAGGTCCCGGCGCGGATCAGCGCCTGCGCGTTGTCGAGCCAGACGTCAGTGCCGTGGGAAAAGCCGGAAATCCGCACGAGGTCGCTGAAGCAGGTAGGATGCGTGTCGTCGATCATCTGCCGCGTGAAGCTGGTGCGGAACGCCGGGATGCCGAAGGTCCCTGAGGTCGCCCCCAGCGCTCCCGGCGTCAGCCCCAGCGCCTCGGTGGAATGGAACAGCGACAGCGTCGCCGGGTCGTCGAAGGGGATTGTCTTCGGGTCCCGGTGCGTCAAGGTCTCCAGCATCTTAATGACGGTCGGGTCATCGTGGCCCAGATTGTCCAGCTTGACGATGCGGCCGGAAATCGAGTGATAGTCGAAATGGGTCGTGACGGTGCCGGAATCGGCCTTGTCCGCGGGGCGCTGGATGGGGGTGAAGAAGTTGATGTCCATGTCCCGCGGCACGATCATGACGCCGGCCGGGTGCTGGCCCGTGGTTCGTTTGGTGCCGGTACAGCCGCGCACGATGCGCCGAATGAAGATATCCCGCTTGTTCTGGCCCCGTTCCTCGTAGTACTTCTTCGCGAAGCCGAAGGCCGTCTTTTCCGCCACGGTGGCGATGGTCCCGGCCCGGTAGGCGTGATCCCGGCCGAAGAGCTCTTCCGTGTACTTCTGGGCCCGGGACTGGTACACGCTGGCGAAGTTCAGGTCGATATCGGGGACCTTGTCGCCGTCGAAACCCAAAAAGACCGCGAAGGGGATGTCGTGGCCGTCCTTGATGAGCGGCGTGCCGCAGACCGGGCAGTCCTTATCCGGCAGGTCGAAGCCGCTGCTGTAGGAGCCGTCGGTGACGAACCGGCTGTACCTGCATTCCGGGCAGCGCCAGTGGGGCGGCAACGGATTGACCTCGGTGATGTCGGTCATGGTCGCGATGAAGGACGAGCCCACGGAGCCCCGGGAGCCCACCAGATAACCATCCTGCATCGATTTCTTCACCAGCTTGTGGGCGATCAGGTAGAGCACGGAAAAGCCGTGGCCGATGATGGGTTTCAGCTCCTGGTCGAGACGGGCCTGCACGATCTCCGGCAGGTTCTCCCCGTACATTTCATGGGCCCGCTGGTAGGACATCTCCCGGATCTGCTCCGCCGCCCCGGCAATCATGGGCGAATAGAGTTTCTCTTCTTCCGGCAGCGGCTCGAACCGCTCCACCATGTCAGCGATGCGCTGCGGGTTCCGCACCACGGCGTCGTAGGCCAGTTCCTCGCCCAGATAGCAAAACTCCTCCAGCATTTCCTCCGTCGTTTTGAGCCAGAGGGGCGGCTGCAGGTCGGCGTCAGAAAAGCCGTGGCCCGCCATGATGACGGCCCGGTAGATGGCGTCCTCGGGATTCAGGAAATGGACGTCGCCGGTGGCGATCAGCATCTTGCCCAGTTTCTTCGCCAATTCCGCGACCTTCAGATTGATGGCCCGCAGGTCATCGTCGTCTTTCACCTCGGGGAAAGCGTCGCTGCGGATGAGAAAGGCGTTGTTGCCCACCGGCTGTATCTCCAGATAATCGTAGAAGCGGGCAATCTCCAGCAGGGCCTCGTCGCTGCGCTTGTCCACGATGGCCCGGATGAGTTCGCCGGCCTCGCAGGCCGAGCCCACGATCAGCCCCTCCCGATACTCGCTGAGGAGCTTCTTGGGAATCCGCGGCTGCTTGTGGAAGAATCGCAAATGAGACAGCGAGACGAGCCGGTAGAGGTTGAAAAGCCCGGTACGGTTCTTCGCCAGCAGGATGATGTGGTTGGCGTGCTTCTGCTTGTAATCCTCGCCGACGAGGTAGCCCTCCATGCCGTAAATAACTTTGATATCGAGCTTGCCTTTCCGGACGGTGTCCATCGCCTCCGGGAAGGCCTGCACGACGCCGTGGTCGGTGATGGCGATGGCCGGCCAGCCCCAGCCGGCCGCAGTCTTGATCAGATCCTTGGCGGAGACGACGGCGTCCATCATGCTCATCTTCGTATGGGCGTGAAGCTCCACCCGCTTTTCCTCCGCCTGGTCCGCCCGCTTCACGGCCGTCTCGAGCCGCAGACTGTCCGCCATCAGCACCAGATCGTTCTCGAAGGTGTCGTAGCGCACGGCGCCGCGCACCCGGACGAGCTGCCCCTCTTTGAGCTGGCTCTGGACACTGGCGAATTCGTCCTTGTCGCGGAAAAACGCCTTGGCGATGATGCCCTGGGTGTCGTCGGCAATTTCCAGCTTCAGCAGCGTCGATTCCTTGAGGACGCGCTCCGTCACGCCCTCCAGCCGCCCGGCGACAACCACCCGCTTGCTCTCGTTGGTGATATCACCGATGGGCGTGATCTCGCCCTCCACGCCGCTGCCGAAGACGCAGCCCTCCGCTTTTTCCGCCTTTTTCCGACGGCCCCGGCCGTTCCCCTTGGGAGGCGCGGCTGTCATGGGATTCGCGGCCTTTTCCGCCGCCGCCCGGTAAGCCGCCGTCCGGGCAATCGTTTCGTCGCTGTCCATGACGGCGGCTGGCTCGCCTTCACAGGTCTCGCAGACGACTTCAGGGTAACAGCCGGTGAGCTCGCCCACCGCCCGCTGCAGGCAGGCCGCGGTCTGGTGTTCCGCCAACAGGGACCGGGCGATGACGTTACCGGCGCGCACGAAAAGACGCCCCTCTTCATAGCGGCGTTCTGCCCGCAGGAGCAACGACTGGAGCGGCGGGTTCTCCGGAGCGGCGGCCGTGACGAGCTGCCGCCAGGCTCTCTCCAGAGCCGCCGCGAGGTCGAACACGTCCTGATAGAATATGACCTCCGCCAGATCGCACTGCTTCTCGATATGCCGGGCAAGGGCCTGAAGCAGGGCCTCGCCCATGATCTCCTTCGTCTCCACCAGGATCTCCCAGGTGCGGATATGAGGTGATATCTCCACATGCTTGATGAAGCAGCTCTGAAGGAGCTGCCGGTCAGCCGCCGTGAGCTCCATGCCCTGGACGAGCGCCCAGAGCCGGTTCGCCCTTTGGGGCACGAGGCGATACTTCTGTTCCATCCGCCGGTTTCCTCCTGTATCTGTCAACCGCGGCGTCACTTCGCCGGGTAAAGGGATTCGTATTTCGACCGATCCCGAAGCACGTTCTTCACGTAATCCCGCGTTTCCGGGTACGGGATGCTGTTCAGCGAGTGGAAGGTCAGCGGCCACCGGCCTTCCTCCATCCACTCCCGGACCTGGCCCCGGCCGGCGTTATAGGCGGCCAGCGCCAGGAAATCGTTGCCGGCGAATTCCCGCTGGAGCTCCGCCAGATACCAGACGCCATAGCGGATGTTCGTCTCCGGCTCCCAGAGCTTTTCCACCGTGAAGTCCTGGTCGTCAAGCTGCTGGGCAATCCACTCCCCGGTTTCCGGCATAATCTGCATGAGGCCCACCGCCCCCCGATGGGAGCGGGCGTCCTTCCGGAACTTGCTCTCCGTCATGATGACGCTGGCCACCAGGGCGCTGTCAACGCCGTTGGCCCTGGCGTAAAGCTCCACGAGGTCCTGGTGGGGATAGGGATAGATGTAGCGGCGCTGCACCGGCGGAACCTGGCTCAGAAAATAGACGGTGAAGGCGAGAACGAGCACAAAAAAAGCCGCGGCCAGCGCCAGCTTTTTCCGCTTCTTCCGTTCTCTCTGCCGCAGCTCCTGCTTGAGCAATCGCGTTTCCTCCCCGCCGCCGGACTCCGCCGGCACGCCGTTATCCTTACCCTTATGATTCCCCTCGCGCCGATTGGCGCCCCAAAAGGCGCGCCCAGGCCTCGTCCACCCGGGCGCGGGTTTCCGCCACCGTGCCGCTGTTGTCGATAACCACGTCCGCCCGCCGGTTCCGCTCCTCCGGCGCCATCTGGGACGCGATGCGCGCCCGGGCCTCCTCTTCGGAAAAACCGTTGCGCGCCATCAGCCGTGCCAGCTGGATCTCCGGTCTGACATAGACGACCCAGGCTTCATCGGCCATATTCTCCCAGCCCGCCTCGAAGAAGAGCGGCACGTCCAGCACCGCGGCCGGGGCCTTTTGCGCCCGGCAGTCGTCAAGGCGCCGCAGCGTCTCCTCCCGGATTAAGGGATGGGTGGCCGCGTCCATCCACTCCTTCTCCCGGGCGTCGGCGAAGACGATGGCGCCGACGGCCCGACGGTTCAGCGTCCCGTCGTCGTTCAACACCCGCGCCCGTCCGTAACGGTCCACGTAAAGCTGCCAGAGCGCCTTTCCCGGCTCCGCCAGTTCCCAGGCCATGGCGTCGGTATCGAGAATACGCGCCCCATACCGTTCCCGCAGCCAGTCCGAAACCGTGCTCTTGCCGCAGGCGATGCCCCCGGTCAGTCCAATGATGACCATACGCTCCCCCTCATTTCTGGCACTTCGGGCAGTAGTGGGTGCCCCGGCCGCCGATGACCACGCGCTTGATGGGCGTGCCGCAGACCGGGCAAGGGGCGCCGGTCCGCTGGTACACCCGCAGCTTGTCCTGGTGCAGCCCGACGTGTCCCTCGCCGTCGCGGTAATTGCGGATGGTGGTGCCGCCGTCGTCGATGCCCTCGCGAATGACCTCGTTGATCGCCTCGTGAAGGCGTTCCGTCTCCGCCCGGGAAAGAGACGACGCCGGGCGTCCCGGCCGCAGCCGCGCCCGGAAAAGGGCTTCGTCGGCGTAGATATTGCCGAGGCCGCCGATATACTTCTGGTTCAGCAGGAAGCTCTTGAGCTTCGCCCGGTGTCCCCGGGCAATTTCATACAGGTACGCGGGGCAGAAGGCTTCCGTCAGCGGCTCCGGCCCCATGGCCATCATCGAGGCCAGCCGCGGCAGTTCCTCCGGCCGCAGGGCGTAAAGCGCCCCCAACGTCCGGGCGTCGCCGAAGAACAGCGCCGCCCCGTCCCGGAATCGGACCTCCGCCCGGACAAACCCCATGCCCTCCGATGAACCATCGGCAGAAAACATCAGCTCCCCGGTCATCTTCAGATGGACGATGAACTCCGCCGCGTCGTCCAGCCGCAGGCGAAGGTACTTGCCCGTCCGGTCGATTTCCCGGATCGTCCGCCCCGTCAGACGGGCACAGAACAGGTCCGACTCCGGCCACTTGACGAGCCGCGGCAGGAAGACGCGCACCGCCATGATTTCCCGGCCGGCGATATGGCGCGCCAGCGAGCGGCGCACCGTCTCGACCTCCGGCAGTTCCGGCATACCCTTTTCCTCCTCGCGTCTTTGCTACTTTGCCTCCGCCCAGTCCGCGCCCTGGTGCACGTCCACGGTCAGCGGCACGGACAGCGGCGCGACGCTTTCCATCGCCTGCCGGACGATGACCGCCGCCCGTTCCGCTTCCTGCTTCGTGACCTCCAGCACCAGCTCGTCGTGGACCTGGAGCAGGATGCGGCTCTTGAGGCCGGCCCTCTTCAGTTCCCGCCAGGCGCGGATCATCGCCAGCTTGATGAGATCCGCCGCCGAGCCCTGGATCGGCGTATTCATCGCCATGCGTTCCGCCAGGGAACGCTGCTGGAAATTCCGGCTACGGAGGGCCGGCAGATCGCGCCGGCGACCGAACATCGTCGTCACATAGCCCTTCTCGTGAGCTTCCCGGACAGTCTTGTCAATGAACGCCTTGATACCCGGGCACTTCTCGAAATAGCTTTCAATATACCGGGCCGCTTCAGCCCGCGGAATCCCCAATCCCTGCGAGAGCCCGTAATCGCTGATGCCATAGACGATGCCGAAGTTCACCGCCTTGGCGTGACGGCGCAGCAGAGGCGTCACTTCCTCCGGCGCGACGCCGAAGACCTCCGCCGCTGTCCGGGTATGAACGTCCTCGCCTTTCGTGAAGGCCCCGACGAAATTCGCGTCCCGGGACAGATGCGCCAGGATCCGCAACTCGATCTGCGAGTAGTCCGCCGACAGCAGGGCATCGTAGCCCTCCCCCGGCGCGAAGACCTGACGGATTGCCCGGCCTTCCTCCGTCCGCACCGGAATATTCTGCAGGTTCGGGTCCGAGCTCGAGAGCCGTCCCGTCGCCGTCACCATCTGATTGAAGCTCGTATGGACCCGGCCGGTTTCCGGATCAATGAGGCCGTCGATGGCGTCGAGATAAGTGGATTTGAGCTTCATCCAGAGCCGGTAGGCCAAGATCTTCCCGACGATGGGATGGGCCTCCCGCAGCCGCTCCAGCTCCTCCACGTTGGTAGAGAAGCCGCCGGATTTCGTCTTCTTTCCCCCGGTGAGCCGCAGCTCGTCGAACAGGACCGTGCCGAGCTGTTTCGGGGAATTGATCTTGAATTCGTGCCCCGCCAGGGAATAGATGTCGCTTTCCAGCGCCGCAATGGTATGCTGCGCCGCGGCGGCCTGCCGGCGGAGCCCCTCCCGGTTCACGTAGATACCGGTCCGCTCCATGTCCGCCAAAACTTCCACCAGCGGCAACTCAATCTCCGCGTAGAGACGATCAAGCCCCAATTCCCGGAGGCGGGGCTCCATGACCTCCCGCAGGCGCGCCACCAGCATCGCCTGTCCGGCAGCCCGCTCCGCCTCCTCCATTTGTGGCGGCAGGGGCGCGATATCCGGCGCGAAGGCCGCCCGCAGGCTTTCCGGGCTGCCCTCCCCCAGGGACGGATCCAACAGATAGCCCGCCAGGCCCGCGTCAAAAAAAGCGGCGGAGGCAGCGCCCCCGGCGTGGTAGAATCGCTTGAGGCCCATCGTCGCCCGCCGGGCCGTCTCGTCCCCGAGAAGCCGCCAGACCGCCGGCCAGGCCGCGCTGTCCGCAGCGGCATAAGCCAGGCGGTCCCCCGCCGCCAGCCCGGCCCCCGTCATCTCCACGTGGGGCACCCGGCCGCGGTAGCAGCCGATGAAGGAAAACCGCCCGGCGGCTTTCGCCCGGGCCGCAAAATCTTCCGCCGCCGCCGCCGTCTCCAGCCGTTCCACCGACAGCCGCGGCACCTCCGGCACCGCGAGGTCCAGCGCCAGATTTCCCACCGGGTAGAGCTTGTCGAGCCCCCGGAGGACCGCCTTCAGGCCGTATCGCTCACAAAACCGGACCAGTTTGTCCCGGTCCGGCGTAATGGCATATTCCTCCGGCGCGAACGATACCGGCGCATCGCGGACGATGGTGGCCAGGCGCCGGGAAAGCATCGCCAGTTCCCGATTCGCCGCCAGTTTCTCCTGCAGCTTCTTCCCCGGCACTTCGCCCAGGCGCGCGAAGACGCCCTCCAGGCTATCGAATTCCAGCAGCAGCTTCGTCGCGGTCTTCTCGCCGACGCCCGGCACGCCGGGAATATTGTCGGAAGAATCCCCCATGAGTCCCTTGAGATCAATGAGGCGGATTGGCGCGAAACCGTATTTTTCCCGGAAGGCCGCCTCGTCGAACAGGACCATCTCGGAAATGCCCTTCTTCGTAAACAGCACCTTCGTATCCGGGCCTACGAGCTGCAGCGCGTCACGGTCGCCGGTCACAATCCAGGACTCGAAATCGCCGGCCGCCTCGGCCTTCGCCGTCAGGGTGCCGATGATGTCATCCGCCTCGTAGTCGTCGATTTCCAGGAACGGGATGCCCCAGTCCGCCAGCATCTCCGCCAGCAGCGGCACCTGAGAGGAAAACTCCGGCGGCGTCGCCTGCCGCGTCCCCTTGTACGCCGGATACAGCTCCGTGCGGAACGTATGGCGGCTCTTGTCGAAGGCCACGGCCATCCCGTCCGGCGCATAGTCCGTGAGGAGCTTCAGCAACATATTGGCAAAGCCGAAAACAGCGTTGGTGGGCTCCCCGCTCGGCGCCGTAAGCGGCGGCAGGGCATAAAAAGCCCGAAACATCAGGCTGCTCCCGTCCAGGATCATCAATCGCTTCTTCACCGTCTCACCCCGTCATTCCACTGTGGAAGAACCCGGACGGCCCGACTGCTTCTCCGCCGCCGGAGCGGGATTGGCATCCCTTGACGCCGCCGTCCGCCGTCCGTTCGCCGGCTTCGCGTCCGTCGAACCCGGAGCCCCCGCCGTCCCGTTCCCGGGCACCGTCACGGAAAGCTCCGGCGGGACGGTCCGCCCGGTGGCGGTTACGACCGGCGCCGCCGGTATGGTGCGCAGCCGCAGGACGCCCTCGGCCTCGTTGAGGCCGCCGGTCAGCCGGAACAACCGCTCCACCTCGCGGGCTTCGATGAAGAGCTTGCCGCCGAAGTCGAATCCATCGGCTTCACCGTGCGCCGTCCGGGCCCGGTTCTCCAGCATATCCCAGACGACCTCTGTCTTCGTCACCACGGACAGCGGGAGCGCCGGCACATAAAGCGTCCCGTTCACGTTGATGGCCCGGCCGGAAATCCAGCGATCATCCACCTCCACCCGGAACGGCCGTCCCAGGAACGTCGGCTC
>JAEEGN010000165.1 GCA_016280345.1 Selenomonadaceae bacterium
ACTATTATATAATCTGTTATTTATATAATATTGAAATGCCGCCGTTCCATTTCATTCGTCCGCATTGCAGCGGGCGTGCGGCAGGAGGGCGATTTTCCTCCTGCCGCCGAAAGACACCTCCGCTTTGGAAAAACGGCCGTTCTTTCATGAACCGCGCGGCTTTATTCCCCGAAACCGGTCACCACCAGCATCGCTTTGACGTGCCCCGCCATAGACGGATCGCAGCCACTGCCGAAAATGAGGTTCAGATCGGTGCCCGCCGCCTGCTTCACATATTCGGACGCCTCCTCCACCCCCGTCAGCGTCAGCGATTCGTCGCCGACGATGTTCAGGATGGCGCTGTGGGCGCCGGCCAGCGTCCGGTCCAGCAGGGGGCTTTCCACGGCGCGGCGCACAGCGTCTGCCGCCGAGCCGTTGTCGCTCTCGCCGATGCCCAGCACCGCGTCGCTGCGCTCGCTTTCCCGGAGAATCGTGGTGAGATCGGCAAAGTCAACATTGACAACACCGGTCATGAGAATCAGGTCGGAAATCAACCGTATTCCCTGTCGCAGCACTTCGTCGGCCAGCCGGAACGCCTCCGCCAGACTGAGTTTCTTGTCCCCCAGCCGCAGCAGATTGTCGTTGCGGATCACGACGAGGGCATCGACCTCCCCCCGCATCTTTTCCAGGGCAGCCTCGGCCGTTCTGGTTTTGCGCCGGCCCTCGAAGCCGAAGGGCATCGTGACCACGGCGATGGTGAGCGCCCCCGTGGCCTTCGCCAGACGGGCGACGACCGGCGCCGCCCCTGTGCCGGCGCCACCGCCGAGACAGGCCGCGATGAACAGGAGCTCCGTGTTCTGACAGACTTCCCGTATTTCATCGGCAGCCGCCTCCGCCGCCCGTTCCCCGACTTCCACTTTCCCGCCGGTTCCGTTGCCGTGCGTCAGGCTCTCGCCAATCTGTAAGGCGCGAACCCCATCTTGTTCCATTTCCGCCATGAGCTTTTTCGAGGTGGTATCAATCGCAATCAGCTCGATTGCGGCCGCCCGCTCCTCCGCCAGCCGGCGGAGCACACTGCCGCCCCCGCCGCCGACACCTATTACCTTCATGGGAATATCAAGACTCTCCCCGGTCAGATCGGGTTCAATCATTTTTCGTTCCTCCTTCCGGCAGACGATGCTTCCTCATGCCGTAAGCATAGCACAGCGGGCAGGAAAGATTTTGCACGTCAGAGAGCTTCACAGAAAAAAAGTACGCCGCAGAGCATACGGAGATACTCTGCGGCGTGCCCATAAAATTTTCAAAGGTCCAGACTGTTTTCCTTCAGCAGGAACTCCCGGATACCCATGGTGGTGATGCCATGCTCATCCCGGCGCAGTTTGAGATTGCGTCCCGTCACGATGATCTTCCGGAAGGAATCCTGCACCGCCAGCAGGGGACGTTCTTCCTGCGCCCGCTTCGCCTCGTCATCCAGGGAAAAAGCGGATTGAATGTAATACCTGGCACTCCCCAACCGGGCAATGAAGTCGATTTCCAGCCTTGCCTTTTCCCCTCCGGCCGTTCCCCGCTTCTCAATCACGCCGATATCAACCTCATATCCGCGACTGCGCAATTCGTTGAAGATGATGTTTTCCATCAGATGCGTCTCTTCCGTCTGACGATAGCCCAGGACGGCGTTCCGAAGGCCGATGTCAGTGAAATAGTGTTTCGCCGGCGTTCCGATGTACCGCTTCCCCTTTATGTCATAGCGAATCGCCGTTTCAATCAGGAACGCGTCCTTCAGGGCTTCGATGTAATCCCGGATCGTCTTGTCCGTGATGGCGCTTTTCTTTATGGACCGGAATGTGCGCTGCAGCTTTGACGGATTCGTCAGTGAACCGACGGCGGAGGCGAGAACCCGCACAAGTTCGGCGAAGTCATCCTGATGGCGGATTTTGTTCCGCTCGATCAAATCGCGCAGATAGGTTTCCCGGAAAAGCCGTGAGAGGTACGCGGCTTTTTGCCGGTCATCGCCCATCAGCGCCACTGCGGGCATTCCGCCGTAAATGAGGTATTCTTCCCATGCCTCTTCCGGCGTGCCGCCAAAAGCCGGACAAAACTCCCGGAAGGAAAGCGGCCGGACGCGCACCTCATCCCCGCGCCCCCGGAATTCCGTCAGGACGTCCGAGGACAGCAGATGGGAATTGCTGCCGGTCACATATACGTCCAGGTTCCCGATATGGAGCAACCCGTTCACAGTATCGACGAACCCCTCGACGAACTGGATCTCATCGAGGAATACATAATACCAGTCCTCGTCCTTGATATGGCTCTTGACATACTCATACAAAAGATGCCGGTCACGGAGGCGGTCATTGGCAATGTCATCCAGAGCAACGCCAATGATGTGAGACGCGTCGATGCCGCGCGCGATCAAATCCCGGTAAAACAAGCGGAACAAAAGATGGGATTTCCCCGCGCGGCGCGGTCCCGTGATGACCTTCGCCATGCCGTTTTTCTCCCGCAGCCGCAGTTCGGACAGGTATGTTTCGCGGTCTATATCCATCAACGCCACCCTCTATTACGAAAAATCAGCAGAATTGCAGAAAATCCGTAATAGATTATACCGTCTTTCCCGGCATTTTTCAATCCTATTCCGAAAAAGTGTATTTGTGTATCGTTTTTCGGAGCAGGATGTCCCGGGCGCACTTCTTCCCCTTTCCCAATGGCATATTACCGGATATCCCTTCCTAAGTTCGACGAATCTGTTTTTTATTCCAAATTCGCCGGAACGCAAGCCGGCCCACGTTTCCCGCGCGTCAGAACGAGACGATGGGCACAGGTTCGGCTTTGAAAATCCCCGGGCCGGATTGAGCGGCCCGGACTCAAGCCCTCCCCGTCTCCACGACAAACCCGCTCCAACTGTCGGCGTACTGCAGCAGCAGCGTCAGCCGTTCCTCGTGCGTTGCCACGCTCCGGTTGTCCTCCACATACTGCCCGTCGTGATAGACGATGGCCTGTACTTCTTCCTCGGTCAGGGGGAATCTGCCGGCAACGAGGTAGAGGCTGCGCACCGGGACGCTCAGATAGAGCAAGTCCTGATTGAACCGGTAGGGCTTGCTGGCGGGGAAGCCGTATGCCTTCTGCTTTGGCGTCGGCTCGTTTTTCAGGTATTGCGGCTTCCCCGGCATCCCCGCTTTGCCGAGATCGTGCAGCAGGCCGACGATGACGCAGCTTTCGTCGCTGATGTCCGGCGCCAGCTTGTCCTTGATCTTCAGCAGGGTTTCCGCCACGTTGACGCTGTGCTCCAAAAGGCCGCTCTCCCGGCAGAGGTGAAATCGTGTCGAGGCCGGGGCCGTCAGATAAGAAGTTTCGTTTTCGATGAAGGCCATGAGCGCCGCGAACTCCGCCCGGCGCTCCGTGACCTTTTCTTTCAGTGCCTCATAGCGTTCTTTCAGTCCGGTCATTGTTCCTCACTTTCCCGGGGCTCGTCCCCGCAATACATGGCGTACATCCCGCGCACGCTTTCCGCCAGCGTCTGGCGCAGGCTTTCCGGCGCCAGGATTTCCACGTGGTCGCCGTACTGGAGCGCCCAGTATTTGATGGCCGCCTCGCTGCAGCGGAGCCGGACCTCGATTTCGCCGTCCTCCCGGCGGAGAATATGGAAATCCTTGCCGAACCAGTCCACCAGCGTGTCCATCATTCCTTCCCCGGTCCGCAGGTGCACCGTCAGGCTCTTTCCGCTGAACATATAGATGTGCTGGGCGGCGTACTCGGCCAGCGTTGTCGTTCGCAGCTCCGGCACCTGGCGTTTCGGCAGGGCCGCCTCGTCCAGCAGCGCCACCTCGGTCATGCGGTCAAGGCGGCAGTGGGCGAGGTGGTCATAGGGATCGTAGATCCCGACGGCATAGTAGCGCCCCTGGCTCACCATCATCCGGTAGGGGCTGAAGACGTACGCCTCTTTTTTCTTCGGGACGAAGCGGAAATCCGTGTCGTAGGTATTGTAGAGGAACCGGATTTTCTTTCCTTTGTCGATGGCCGTCTGAACGATGTCCACGTTTTTCAGTGTCTGCTCGTTGTCGGAGTAGAACAGATCCTTGCAGTGGTAAAGGAACTGCTGCCGGTTTTGCTGGAATCCGTGGGTGCCCCAGGATACCAGCCGGTCAATCAGGCCCGTCGCCTGCGCCCGTGAGATGTTCCGGGAAAAGAGCACGCCGTCGATCATCATCCGCAGTTCCGCGTCCGTGAATTGCGGCGGCGAATCGTAATAGCAGCCGACCTTTTCGATACAGATGGGATAGCCGTCGTCCCTGAGCCGGTGGATATAGTCGGACAGGGTACGGGGACTGCAGGCGGCGCCGTATTGTTTCCGAAGGATGGCAAGGATGTCCTTATGCTGCAGCTTTTTTATAGGGCTCGATTCATTGCGCAGGATTTCCAAAACATAGAGAATCCTGAGCCCCTTCTTCCGGCCCCTGCCGGTTCTGTTTTCTGTCATGGTTTCGCCGCTGTCCGGCGTTCCCCCCCTTTCGCGGTACATCAAGGGCACTCTTTTCCCGATGGAATAAACCATTCTTCTTCGCCGGGGAGAAGCTGGCGCAAAATCTCTTTCGTTTTCTCCCATTGCCCCCGGCGCCCGGCAGCCGTCCACGGGGCCTTGTCCATTATCCGTTCCGCCACCCGGGTATCTTCCTGCCGCAGATACTCCTTCAGGACGATGGGCGGTTTCAAATAGTTTTTCTCCCATCGTTCCATTTCTTTCCAATCAAAATCGATTTTATTCTTTTTGAAATAACGGTCCAATTCGCGGTGCGCTTTTTCCCGTTCGTCGTCGTTTATCGGCTGCAGGCTCAGGTAGATGATGTTCATCTGTTCTTTTCGTTTTTCTTCCGACGGAGCCGGCGGGAATGCTTTTTTCAGCGCTTCCGTGACAGCCAGTACGGCCGCTTTCTGATCGTTTTTCGCCCGGTCGTTGTCCCGGCTGTACGCGCCGCTCACCTGGCCGTACCGGAAAGCCTCGACCGGCTTGCCGAACCCCAGGTTCTCATTCATTCGCCGGAGCGTATGCAGGTATTTTTTGGTGTGCAGTCCGCTGGCCGTTTTTCTGTTTTGGCACTTTGCCCGAATGATGTCTTCAAAGAACTGCAGAAAGGCGGTTATCCCTTTATCGCACGCCTGCAGCATATTCAGCAATTGAAACGCGGCAAAGCTGGAATTGGTGGTTTTCAGCTCCACGAGATAGAGATGGTGATTCCCGGTATTTCCCAGCACATAATCAATGCTGGCGTGGCGGTATTCCTTTTCTTTGCCCCGGAATGGCTTTAACGGAAACTCCTTGGCGATGAGCCGGATGTTCCTGACATCTTCATCCAGCCCGCAAGCGACGATTTCCTCGATGAACTCCGAGAGGAGCATATCGACGATGACTTCGGCCTTGATCTCCTGCGTCCGGTAATCGCTTTCCGTCCATGCCTTTACCATCTCGAAAAACGCTTCGTGTTCCCCCATGATGCTGCCTCCTCGCCTGTTGTCGTTTCTTCGCTCCGCGGTACGTCGATCCTGGCCTGAAAGCCGGCGGCGCCGCCGGCTCTTTTTCTTATCCGTCAAAGCGGGGTGCCCGGTGGGGTGGTGTCCTCGTCTCCCGCCGCCGGTTCCGCAATGATCGCCAATGGTTTTATTTCGCTCCTCTCCCGGCAAAATCCTCTGTTTCGGACATTTTTATCCCGGGCGCGGCGCCGGTGGGCGCCGGCCCTCACACGAAGCCGATCCGCGCCTCTTCCGGCGCGTAGCACGCGGCGGCGTTGACCTCGAAGTCCGAGGGGAGCAGTGTCGTGATCTCCTCCCGGGTCACCGTATGACCGTCATCGCCCGCGGTGAGCCGCTGGGATTGCTTCATGACCGCCTGTTCCAGCAGATTGCGGGCGAAGCGTCCGTTGCCGAACTCCTTCTGACGGCAGGCGGCCCGGAAGATTTCGCCGCATTTCTCCAGCGCCGGGGCGCCCAGCGTATAGCCGCGGTCTTTCGCCATCAGCGTCAGGATGCCGGTGAGTTCCCCGGCATTGTAATCGGGGAAATCCACATGAAAGGCGATGCGGCTCCGCAGGCCCTCGTTCTTATCGAGAAAGCCCTTCATCCTTTCCTTGTAGCCGGCGAAAATCACGATCACGTCATCGCGGTGGTTTTCCATTTCCTGGACGATGGTGTTGATCGCCTCGTCGCCGTACAGGCCGTCCTTGTCATCCACCAGGGCATACGCTTCGTCGATGAACAGCACGCCGCCCCGGGCCCGGCGGAACTTCTCCCGGACCGTCGGCGCTGTCCAGCCGACGTATTTGCCGACAAGATCGCTGCGGCCGCATTCGACGCAGGCACCGCTTTCCAGCACGCCCTCCTTTTTCAGGATTTCCGCCAGAAGCCGGGCGACGGTGGTTTTCGCGCTGCCCGGATTGCCGGTGAAAAGCATGTGCAGCGAACGGCTCTGCTTTGCCAGTCCCATATTCCGGCGCATTTCCTCCACCTTGTGGGCGGCGATGATCTGATGGACGATCTCCTTCACGCCGGTGAGTCCCACCATGGCCTGAAGCCGTTCATAGGCGTCCCCCGAGAGCGCTTTCTTTTCCACCCTGGCGTATTCCACTTTCCGGTAGGCCCGGTAGAGCTTGTTCTTCAATCCGCTCTTGTAAAACGAATGGAAGATGCGATAAAGCTCCGTCGAGGTATACGACTGCTTCTCCCGCAGCGCCTCCTCCATCTCCATGTCGTCCATGACCTCAAAATCGGCCTCCTTCACCAGGCGGCGCAGATACGCCCTGGCGTTCCGGCGATTCCCCACCCCCTCGGCTATCGGGACAATGTCGATATGCTCCTCGGCCTTGGCGATAAGCGAGGCGGCAAATCCCGGATTGCCGGTATGCTCGATGAACACGCAGAGGACGTCGCGGTGGTGGTCCCGGACCTTATCGGCGATGTACTGTGTCACCCGCTCATAGGCGGAAGCGTAATTTGCGTGGGCCTCGTTCGAGCCCCGCAGATCAATCACGACCGTCGTTCCGGCCGCGTTCCGGAAAAGGTCGTCCATATCCGACTCGTCATAGCAGTTCTCGGTGATCTCACTGACGAAACTGATCCGGCGGCTGAGCAGGCGCCCCCGCGCATGCAGCGCCCCCACCAGAAGGCGAAGGATGGCCAGCGCCGTCGCCCGGGCTCCCGCGGCAATCTTGTAATGGACGGGGTGGCCGTGGAACGCCGCCACGTTTTCCTCCGAGTAGATACGCGCCAGCTCGTCCAGCAGGCTCTGATCCGCGAGAATTTCCCGGGCGCGGGCAAGGGCGCGGCTTTTGGTCATCGTCTCTGACAGGATCTCCTCCTGCAGTTTGAACTGACGGTTGTCGAAAATATCGAGGTGGGCGTTGTGAATCACCCGCCGGCAATCATCCAGATAATCAAGATTATCCGCTTTCTCAAGGTCTTTCTGGAAGTCCGCAGCCGTGATCTCATGGCAATCGGCCAGGGAAAACTCCTTCACACCGCCCTTTTCCTGCAGCGGCGCTTTCAGGAACTCCCGCAGGAACGACACCGATACCTTTTCCTTCTCCCCGAAAGTTGCCGCCATCTGCCACGACTGCGGGCTCCCGTGGCAAATGAAAGCGCAGCGTCCTTCCTCATACGTTTCGCACAGGCGCGCATTGAGTCCGACGACCGCCGCGGTGCCTTCGCGGCGGCTTTTCCCGAACGCTTTCGCCAGCGTCTGCTTCCCGCCATACGCGCAGTTGATCCGGAAGCTGTAATAAAGCATCTCAATCACCCCGTTCTTTTTTGTCGTGACCATCATACCACGGGGGTGATGCAAAAATTTGCATCTGGATATACGATCCGTTTTTTGTGACAAGAAAAAGTCACCACGCCAAAGCCGCCGCTCTCTCCTTTCGGGGAAAGCGGCGGCTTTGGCGTTTGGGGTCATATTCGGCTGCG
>JAEEGN010000166.1 GCA_016280345.1 Selenomonadaceae bacterium
CCTCATGGCCTCCATGAACGTCCCGGTGGACCTCATGGGCGTCATCCTGCCGCTCTACACCATCATCGACATGATCGAGACGGCGGAAAACGTCTGGTCGGATTCCACCGTCTGTGCCATGACCGACCACGACCTGGCCGGCACGTTGGACACCCCGCAGGAATCCGTCGCCTGACGTCTTTTCCCGGACGCGTTTCCCATCGTAACATCGAAATCGCTTTTTATTAAAATAACAATTTATCTTCCATGCCCCAAAATCGCGTAAACATTTCTATTACAAAATCGACTAGAAATTTCTGTTATTTGAACCTATTCACCAAAAGGAATGATACTGCTTTGGGCAAGACAGCCGCTCTTTTGATGGTCGCCCTGGCGGGGATACTCTGGGCGGGGAGCGGTACCGCGGCTCAGCATTTCTTCGCCCATTCCCCGCAGAACGCCATGGCGCTGACGAACATCCGCATGATCCTGGCAGGACTTCTGCTTCTCTTACTGGCCTGGCGCACCGGCTATCTGAAAAAAGGCCTGGCGGTGCTCCGGGCCAAACCTCGTCTGGGGGCCGGTGTCGCTGTCTTCGCGATCGGCGGCATCTTCCTGGTACAGTACACCTATTTTCAGGGCATCGCCGCCGGCAATGCGGCGGCCACCACCGTCATCTGCTACACCTGCCCGGCGATGGTCATCACTTACGACGCCCTGCGGGCCCATCGCTGGCCGAAACCCGCGGAAACGATGGCCGTCCTCCTGGCCATCAGCGGCATCGTCCTGCTCGTGACCGGCGGCCGCCTGGAACGCCTCACCGTGCCGCTGCCCTGCCTGCTCTGGAGCCTGGCCTCCGGGGCGCTGTTCGCGTTCTCCGCCGTCTACCCCCGCCACCTCCTGCTGGAAATTCATCCCTACGCCCTTCTGTCCCTGGGTATGCTCATCGGCGGCGCCGTTTCCTGCCCGCTGGTGGACTCCCTCGACTGGCGTCCCTTCTTCCAACCGGAAGTCCTCGGGGATATCGTCTTCATCATCGTCTTCGGTACCGCCGTCGCCTTTGTCCTGTTCAACGCCGGCCTCCTGTACCTGACGCCCGAAGAAGCCACCGTCACCGCCACCATAGAGCCGGCCGCCTCCGTCCTGCTGGCCGCGCTCGTCTTCGATACCCGCTTCGGCATGGTCGAGCTGATCGGCATTCTCCTGGTCCTTACCGCCATCCTCCTCCCCGTTCTGGCCGGCCATCCTCCGAAAAAATCCCGTAATACTATTGTTGAAAAATAGTTCCCGTAATATTTTAAATACTATATTGCGCGTTTTCTCCTCCTAACATATTTTTATGCTCATTTATTTAATATATTATCATTACTTTTATGAAACGCGAATTTACACAAAATATCCTTTTTTATAACGGGCTACGATACCCCCGCTTCTAAAGCGGGGATGTCTATCGGCGGCAGGAGGGAGTTTAACTCTCCCTCCCGCCGCACGCCTGTTGAAATGCTGGCGAATGAAATGGATTTACGGCAATTTTACGCGATTTCCCGACAATAAGCCTTCACACGGACGATATATCTTCTGTTTTTCCTCCGGAACTGTCTGACCGATTCTCCAAAAACGACGATGATCGACGACGGATTTCGGACGCTTCCCCCGCTCCGCGGGGAATCCCTTCAAATCCTTGATACTGTAGGGATTTCCCGGATTCTTCCTCGTGACGCCCCCCTAAAATCCCCCGGCCACCATTTCCTTTGTAAATTTTTTTTTCAGCCAATGGTGCGAAAAATTCCACGGAGAATTTGTCATGCGTTTTTTTCGGCGCCGGGTGTCCAATCATGCGTTTTTTTCAGCAAACAGCGGTCAATCAGGCGGAAAAAACCGCACGATTGGCCAGGTGATGAGAAAAAAACCTCATCTGATACGGGTGCTTCCCCTTTTTCGCACCATTCCCTCCGCGGCAACGAACTTTTCCGCATCTCAGGACCTGCCATGCGGGTTTTTTCGCACCAATGGAAAAAAACGCACGGCAAGAATCCCGTTATATCAAGGTTTTCCGCCGTTTTTTCCGTCCGTTGTATTATCTTATACTTTATTTTTATATTCAATAAAAGGAAAAAGGATTCCCATTTCCTGATGAGTCCCCCTTCCGGCCGATTTCAATGGTGCGTTTTTTTCGGTGGACAAAAACAACATCTTGTGATAAAGTTCTTTCCGGGCAACAAGATTTTGCGAGGAGGCACGAAAATGGAAGCGGATCAGCTCAATCTGGACCTTGAGATACTGCCGGACGAAACCCACGAGCGGGTAACCAAGACCAGGAGCTTTGCGCTGGCGAAGTACTCGGAGAATATGTCGGTCATGCAGAACCGCCTCTATACGCAGGCGATCGCGCAGGTCGGCGCCCACGACGATCCGGAGGTCAACCAGGACTACACCGTGGATATCCGCAAGATGGCCGACGTCATCAAGATGCGTCCCGACAACCTCAAGAAAGGGCTCAAGACGGCGGCGCGGACCCTGCTCGATGTAGCGCCGACAGTCTATTTCGAGAACGAGGACGGGTGGGGGACGTTCTCCATCTTCGAGAGCATCACGGCGCCCAAAAGCTCTCCTTACATTTACAAGATTCGGTTCACGCAACGGATGCGGCGTATCATGATCGAGATGCGCAAGAAATACGAGATCATCTATTCGCCCGATACGATCATGCACTTCAAGAACAAGTACACTTCGAAGCTCTACGACTTCCTGCTGGCGCAGATGACACGTCTGAAGCCCAATGGTGCGTATTTTTCCATCGTGACGACACCGGACGAGCTGATGGCGGCGCTTCAGTACGATACGGAAAGCAAACGGATCGGCTCCTTCAACCGCGACGCGCTGCTTCCCGCCTGCCACGACATCAACGACTACTCCGAGATCTTCATCCAGGGCGGCGAGCCGCAGCCCAAGCGCCTGCGCCGAGCCATCATATCCTATACCTTCACGGTCAACTACAAGCCGGGCCGGGAGATTCCGCTGGTGGCGATGAACAACCTGGACGAAAGGCAGTGCTTCTACCGGCTGTCGGAGGTTCCCACTGACGAGTTCCTGCGGGAAGTCATGGAGGACATGGGCGTATCCGAGAACTTCATCAAATATGTGCTGCAGCGGGATAAGCCCATGCAGACCTGGCGCAATATCCTCTATACGAAGATCCACGGCGGCAACTCGCCCCGTTACTTCAACAAGGCGTACCAGGAAGACTACGCCCGCGGCGCCGACGATCTCAAGGCCATGATTGCCAAAGTCAGGGAAATGGATCCTGAATTCAAGGATCCGGTGACATTGGGCGTCCTGGACAAAAACGCGCGATTGAAGAATATGCGGAAGGAACCCATGAAACTCGTGGAAAATCCCGCACCATTGACGGAGAAGACGGAAGAGACCGCGCCGAAACCGCCTTCCACGAGGCAGGAGCAACTGAACCTGCTCTATCAGAAGCTGGAATCTTCCGGGTTTTAGTCGTGCGATTTTTTCGAGTGATAGTGTAATAAAAATTATATAAATATTTTAAATACGAAATACAAAAGAGCGACAAGCTGCTTTTCCGGCTTGCCGCTCTTTTTTGCGCCCGATTTTAAGCCCGGCGGCGTTGTGTTTTCCCCGCGAAAACGGCATATCTTCTTTAGAGAGGAAAGCCCGGCTTGCGCCGGGTTACCGGCAGCGTTTTCTCATGGCTGGTCGTGCGGCCGTCAGTGGTCACGGAACGGCGGGCCAGGACGGTCCGATTCATCGCTGAACCGCGCCGGAATGATCCCGCACCATCAGACGACCGAAAAGAACGACGGAAGGAATGAAGCGACGGGAGAACATAGGGTCGCAACGGGAGAACGAGGAAGGGGACAGATGTCGTTTTCTTAGTGAGTGAATATTTTAGCTTATGATTATAAAAATTTGGGGATTGATTGTGGGTAATGTTGGGAATTGGAATTCCCACTATTAAAATTCCCGGCAAAATCCAAACCTTTATTCCCCTCCTTTTTGCTTCGTTTTTTTCTCATCATTCCGAACACAGAATCGGAGCTATCGCCGATGACCGGCAACAGCTCCGATTTTTAATACCTCAGATTTTTTACATGTCGTATGGTTCTTTTTTCTTCTCCATAGTTTTATACACCATGTTCCGATGCCGGCCGGATCACGTCAACGCGGTTGACACACCGCCACGTTCCCCTCGCGTCCCTGCCATCCGCCTGTCGGGCGCAGGTTTCTTCCTATTATATTGCGCCTCACTGCTTCACCAAAAATTATCGCCGCGAAAGCGCTTTGCCTGACGCAAGGCGCTTTTTTGCGTCCTTTTTCATATCTGCCGCATCCAGAACTCTACCGCCCGGTCCAGCCAGCCCTCGGCCACGGTGCCGGTTCCCAGCCCGAAGCCGTGGCCCAGACCGGGGAAGATCTCGACTTCCGCGTCCACGCCCCGGGCGCGCAGGGCCTCTACCCGTTCCCGCATCCGCCGCTGCAGGCCAGCGCCGTCCTCGGTCCCGGCGCAGCAGTAGGTGGGTGGCTCGGCCCCGCCCTGATCAACGAGGCTCGTGTATTGCAGGATGACGGCGGCGGGCCGGGGATACGCCCCCGCGCCGAAGCGCGCCGTCCCCTGCGCACCCACCATCGCCGCCAGACAGGCCCCGGCGGAGCCGCCCCAGAGGGAGTACCCGTCGGCATCCACCGCCAATTCGTCCCGGCGTTCGTGGAGGAACGCCACCGCCCGCGCCAGATCCCCCGGAGCGCTCCGGCTGCCGGGGCGGTAAATCAGCGCCAGCGCGTTGCAGCCCCGCCGCGACAGCGCCAGCGCCTGAGGAAAACTGTCGTGCATCGCCCCGACGTACCGGAATCCGCCGCCGGCGCACAGGATGGCGCACTTCGCCCCGGGCCGCCCCCGGAAGAAAAACAGCCCCGTATCCGCCTTCCCCGGGTCCGCCGCCTTCTCTTCCTCCGTATAGATATCGTAGAAAACCCTCTCCCCCGCCGCCGCCCGTTCACGGAGGACGTTCACAATCGCCACCGTCTGCGCCGGGCAGATGTTCGTGTACCAGGAAAGCCGCATCGTCCCCAGCGTAGCCCCCTGCATATAGTTCCGCTGCAACGGGAAAAGCAGCCGGCCATAGCCGTCGAACACCGGATCGTTGATAACGCCCCGGGTTTTTGTTCGCCGCGCGTGTCTTCCCCCGGCGCCGCCCTGCGCCGCTCTCCCCCTTCTCCTCCGCCGCCGTGCAGTTACCTTACGTGCTTCCCCGATATTATTGTCCCCTCCGCCGCGGAAAATCCTGCCCGCTTTCCCTCCGTCACTGTTTTTCCAGCGGAATCTTCCGCCGGGCCGCCTTTTCCCATTGCCCTTCCCGGCTTTTCCGTGCTACAATAGGGGC
>JAEEGN010000167.1 GCA_016280345.1 Selenomonadaceae bacterium
ACGTCCTCGATATATGTCTGTCCCCGGACGTCCAGCCAGACCTCCCGATACAGGCCGCCGTAGGTGAGATAGTCGATGACGTAGCCGAAGGGCGGGATCGACGGGTTTTCCGTGGCGTCCACGCGGACGGCAATCAGGTTGTCCTCCCCGATACGCACGAAATCGGTGATCTCCACCCGGAAGGCCGTATAGCCGCAGCGGTGGGTGTACAGCTCCCTGCCGTTACAGTATACCGTGGCGATGTGTCCGGCGCCGTCGAATTGGAGAAAGAGGCGCTTTCCCTCATGCTCGGCCCCCAGGGTCAGCCGCCTTCTGTACCCGCAGACGAAGGCGTAATCCGCGGGAGAGGCGTAATGGAGCGGGACCTGGCCGCTGGTGTGGGGCAGTCGGACGCTCTCGCCCTCTCCCCCGCCCCGGGCAAAATCATCCGTCCACCGGCGTATAAATTCCCATCCGTTGTTCAGACTGATCATAGCGGACTCCTTCATAAGCTTCTTTCTTCTATTTTACACAGTGGGAGGGCGTTTTTCAACACTCTCGCTTGACATACCGGATAACTTTTCCTATTATCAGAGCCGGGAGAACATCCCGATCACTGCCAAGGAGGTCATTATCATGTCAGAAGCAGGAAAAAGCCGTTACGCCGGGACACAGACGGAGAAGAACCTGGAGGCCGCATTCGCCGGCGAGTCCCAGGCCAGGAACAAATACACTTACTTTGCCTCCAAAGCCAAGAAGGAGGGCTTTGAGCAGATCGCCGCCATCTTCCTCCAGACCGCCGAAAACGAGAAGGAGCACGCCAAGCTGTGGTTCAAGGAGCTGGAGGGCATCGGCTCCACAGCGGAGAATCTCGGCGCCGCCGCCGACGGCGAGAACTACGAATGGACCGACATGTACGAAAACTTCGCCGTCACCGCCGAGGCGGAGGGCTTCCCCCAGCTTGCCGCCAAGTTCCGGGCCGTGGGCGCCATTGAAAAGCGCCATGAGGAGCGCTACCGCGCCCTGCTGCGGAACGTGGAGGCCCAGGAGGTGTTCAAAAAGAGCGAGGTCAAGGTCTGGGAATGCCGCAACTGCGGCCACATCGTGGTGGGCGTCAGCGCCCCCGAGATCTGCCCCGTCTGCGCACACCCCCAGGCGTATTTCGAGATCAGCGCCGAGAATTACTGATCGTTTGACAGCAAAAGCCCCTGCCGGAAGGCAGGGGCTTTTGCTGTCATTGTGCCCGCAGGACGACGCTGGTCTGCCCGTCCAGGGTCAGAAGGCCGCCGTCAAGGGCGGCGCTCCCCGCGCCGATGACGGCGCTGATCACGCCGTAGTCCCCCGCTCCGGCGGATGGGAGGTCCACCGTGACAGGTTCGGCGGTGGTGTTGTGGAGGACGCAGACGCCGCTGTCGTTCCACCGGGAGACAAACCCGCCCAGCTTTGTGTTTTCAAGCCTCAGGGCCGCATACTCGCCCCGGGCGATCTCCGGGTTTGCCTTCCGGATCTGGAGAAGGCGTTTATAATAGCTGTACAGGCTGTTCCCGTCGGCCTTCTGCTCCGCCGCGGAGGTCTCCGCCTGCTTGGTATAAGTCGTGCCCTCCGGATCCTTTACCGTGTCGTCGTCACCCCAGAGCATGTGCATCCTCCGGTTGGCGTCGGTATTCGACCCGCCCCGGGAGCCCCGCATGCCCAGCTCCTCCCCGTAATAGATGAACGGGGAGCCCGGGGAAAGGAGATACAGGTTCGCGGCCATACGCATATCCTCCGCCCCGCTCAGGTAGCCCGCGGCCCGGTCCGTGTCGTGGTTGGCAATAAAGTACACGGGCATTGCCTCGCCGTTGAGCGCCCGCAGGCGCTCTATCCTCCGTTCCGTATAGGCGGTGAAGCCGTTCGCGTCTCCCCCTCTGGCTGTCTGCGCGATGATCCCGTTCTGGCCGGCGGCCGTAAAATCAAAGCAGTTCGACGCCGGGATGTAATACTCAATGACGCTGTCGATATCCCAGACCTCCGCCACGGTGTACACATCCTGCCTGATGGAACGCAGCTGATCGATATACCATTTCCAGAACTCCGCGCTCTGCTCGTTCTGCCCGAAATAGATGTACTTGGCCGCGTCGAAGCGGAAGCCGTCCACGCCCATGTCCAGATACCGGCGCGCCAGCGCCAGCAGCTCGGTCCGGACGGCGTCGTTGTCGAAATCCAGCTCCGGCATATCGGGGGAGAAATTGCACTCGTAATAATCCTCCGACCCGGGGATGGGCTCCCATACCCGTCCCGCAGCGGGCTCGTCGGCCCGCCGCCAGGTGTACCAGTCATAGAACGGGGAAGCCGTGTCCCCTGCCGCATGGGCGGCGGCGAACCGGGTGAACCAGTCGTTCTGGCTGCCGGTATGGTTGATGGGCAGGTCCAGGATCAGCTTTACGCCCCGCTCATGGCACAGCGCGATCAGCTCCCGGAGTTCGTCCATCGTCCCGAAGGCCGGATCGATGCTGTCATAATCCGTCACATCGTATTTGTGATAGGACGGCGAGGCAAAGATCGGCGTGAGCCAGATCCCCTCCACGCCGAGGCTGAGCCCGGAGCCCGGGTCCCCGTCGTTGAGGTAGTCCATGCGGGC
>JAEEGN010000168.1 GCA_016280345.1 Selenomonadaceae bacterium
CACACAGCCCCCGCAGCACAATCTCAACCGCTTTGAGCCAGGCATAATTATCCGACTGCTCATCATAACGCACGCTCTGCAGCGCTTTGGCTTCTGTCGGATGCGAGACAGTGCCACGACGGCCCGAGTTTTCGTCCGCCGGCTTCGACAAGACCTCTGCTTTGCGCTCATGGTAGGCCCGCCACTCCTGCTCATAGTGCAGCATGTACCACTCCGCTTGCCGGTAGTCCGCCCGCCGCGCCTCCAGAATCGCCGCCCCCTCGTCCATCAGCCATCCTCCACCGATGTCTCCCAGGCCATCATGATCCTCATCCCAGCGTTGACCAGGTGCGGCTCGCTGCGGTCACCCATTGCCCACATCACGCAATGCCGCACTGCTCTCCAGACGTGCTCATGCGCCGGAATAGTCCGCCATGTCTCGCCCGGATGTCGCTTCGCGCCGGCGGTCAGCCCCTTGGCCAGCTCGTTGAGCCACCCTGGGGACAAATACCGGAATTCGTTTTCCTCCTGGTCCTGCGGATACTCATATTCTCCCATGCCTTTATCCCTCCAGCTCATTTCGCAGATCGTCAATCAGGTCTGCCAATTTTAACCGCGTCATGTTCTCGATATCGTATTCCTGCGGATCATATCCCAGTTCGTCCATCAGGTGCCTTGCATATTCGAGCTGCACCGTTGTCGGTTTTCGCCTGTCCTCTGCCATCACTCCGCCTCCGTTTCGGCATACTTCAACATTTGCGTCACTGTCGCGATGATGGCGTCATGATATTTCTTTCGGCCAGCACTATCTTTTTGGCGCTGGGCAATCTCCATCATGCCATTAACGGCCCGCTTGACATTTTCCAGATGGACACCGAACTCAGTACGATCCGCGATACCCGCTTTCTCCTCCTCCGTGACTTCATTGCCGGCCATCCCGGAGCTCTGTTTCGCGCTTTCCAGGTCCTCCACTGCCCTCGACAGCTTCTCCTCCAGATCGGAGCGCTCTCGGGCCGCATTCTCCAATCCCTGCGTCAGCTTTTCATTCTCCAGCTCGGCCTCATTTCGCGCTTTCTTTTCCGCCTCCGCTTCTTTTCTGGCTTTGTCTCGCTCCTTTATGGCCTGTTTCAGTGCATTGCTGCTCATACTCGCAACATCGTTCTGCTCAATGAATTCCGCCCGCTCATCGGGATTCTTGATTCCCAGGAGCGCCACCGCCTGCGGGAAACTCAAATCCGCAACCAGTTGCGGATTTAAGTCACCGAAGAGATTCTGCTGCCCGCTGCCATATTCCTTGAAAACCCGGATGAAGTTCTGGGCCTGACGCTCAGAATAATCCACATTTTTCGACAGCCAAGCGCCCCAGTTTCCATGTCCTACGGCGGATTTGACTTGCACGAGTCGCCGGCCGATCTCGATGGCCGCGTCCAGGAAATTCTTCCGTGCCTGCCGGTAAATCATGTTGATCTCCGCTGCCAGTGTCGAAAGTTGCGCCTCATTCGCCTCGCTGGCAATGTTCAAAACATCCTTCTCGCTCATGCCGTTTTCCTCGCTTTCTTCTCCAGCTTCGCCGTCCGGAACGCCTCGACGAATCTCTCGCCGGCCTTGTCCAGAGGGCCGTTATTCTTCGTCCGGGCCTGGATGATCCGGCCCTGATGGATCTCCATCGTGATGTACGATTCTTCCGGCTTCGCCAGCCGGCGGATGAACACCACGTCCGTATGTCCTTTGGCTACTCGCTCCATATAGCCGCCGACGCAGTTATGCTGCCGCTCGCCCTCGACGACGAGATCCGCCAGCCGCTCCGGAACGATGACCGCAAGCCCCATCGCCTCATAACCGTACCGCCGCCGCATGGCCGGCCGGCGTCTTTTCGCGTAGGCGTCCTCCAGTTTGCGGTTCTTCTGGTACTCGACCAGCCGCATCGTGTGCTCGTGTTCCTTGCGGAAATCCCGGGGAAAGAGCACTGCCTTGTCGGCCATGTCATAGCCGAGCTTGGCACATTCGTCGAGATAATCGGCGTAAAGTCCGGAGCCGAGGTTGTCCCACATCCCCTTGGGGAGACGCTTCGCCTGTTTCACCAGATAGTTCCGTGCCCGGACCAGATCAAGGTACTTGTGGATCCGCCGCCATGCGGGAAAGTTGCAATCACGTATAGCCACCGCTTCAGAAAGTGAGATATCGCCATCGTAAATCTGCCACCAGGCGATATCCTCCAGCCCCACCTGACTCCCATGCTCCAGTAAAAACGCTTTGTCCGCCTTCGTCAGTCGCCTTCGAAGGATGGCCGCCAGGTCCTTCCCCCGCCAGTTTATGACATTCCCCGGAACGCCCGTATTGCGCTGGCCGCCCATCTTGTCGCCGATAAGCTGACCCAGCCCGATCTTGACCAGCTTCTCCACGCTTGCGTATCGCGCCGCCCAGTGCCAGAAGCCGATGAAATGATCGTCTCCGTAGGGGTAGTATTCTTTCATGCCATAGCGCAGCGGTGACTTCTCCGCCGCCCGGAAAGCCCCTTCTCTGTCCTCGGCGACAGCGACCTCGACGCGGCGCATCTGGCCCATGTAATTGCAAGTGTAATGCGAGTCCCTTACCAACGGCCTGGATGCCAACTCATAGACCATGCCGAGCCTGCCATTCGTTTTCCACGCGACTCCTTCTGCCCAAAAGGTTGCCCAGTAAATCCTGGCGTTATTCACCGGCCGCAGCATCTGCCCACCCTTGCCGGGCGTGAAGAAGTAGAACGAGTCATAGAGGACACGCTCCTGTAGCCTATGGGGTTCACCTCCGACTCCCCATGGGCGGCTTACATAGACGGCCCGCGCCGTGACGATGGCCGGATCGACGACACTGGGCCGGTAAAGATAGACCAGCGCCTCGTCCTCCAGGTACTTACTCATCCGCCAGGTATGCTTGACCGTGAGCCCGTCTCCACACACCGGGCAGCGGATGGTATCATTGTGCCCCAGCCGCTCCGGGGAATAGTCTCTTGCCACCAGCCATTTCCGGCAATGGGAGCACCAGCCACGCCGCCACTGCCGATCCTCCCGGCTCGCGACGAAGAAATAATCCTGGTTGAAAGCCTGCCATCGGATGAACTTCCATTCTTCCGGGGAGAGCCGGAAAGCATCCCGGCCGAAATGCGCCATCAGATCCGCGGCTTTTTCCGGAATGCCATATTTCGCCATCGTCTCCCGCTTCATAGGCCCAGGTCCTCAAGGCTGAGGACGAAGCCTCCCGCCGGCGCCGCCTTGCTCTCCGAGGGCGCCACTTCCGTAGCCGGCACCGTTGTGATTTCCGGAACATCCTTCCCGTAGGGACGCCATTTCTCGATCTCCGCTTTCATGCAGGCATACATCAGGCCGTGCTCCAGCTTCTGGTCGGCGGCGGTCTCGTCCTCGCCAAAGTATTTCATCACTTGCACCCAGGCTTCTTTGCCATTCAGTCCCTGCCTGCTATTTTTCCTGGCATAGGACTCCATTGCTGCATAGGCGCCTCTTACCGTCTTCTTGCTCGTCAATACCTTCTCCGCCGCTGTTTCATCCTCGGCCACCCATACCCGCAGAAACTCGATGATGGCCTGCTCCGCCTTCTTGGCGTTCTCATATTCCCGGTCAAGTTTCTCCATGGCTTTCTTGTTTGTCGCCATTTCATAGCACCTCCATCCGCACAAAAATCCCCTCGTGCGCGTCGTAAAACTTTTCGTTGATCTCGCTGGCTACCTGGGCATCGTCGTGGAAGAAGCCCGTCTTCGTCAGACAGTCCTTGAACAGCTTGATCAGATTGTCCGTGTCCGGCTTCGTCGTCTTCCAGCCGGGCGGGTGCTGATCATCCGACCGGTAGCACCACTTCACCATGAGTCTGACCGGGCCCGTCAGCGGCTCTTCCGGTCGATAGGGCGCCAGCGCCGAGAGGAATTTTCCCTGCGCCGCCCGGAGCTCCGGCGGAAAGTAGAATACCGGCCGTCCGGCCCGGATGGCCACCTTCTGCTCCTGGTGTGTCACATTCGGCAGCCGCATCGGCAGGAAGAACTGTATTTCTGTCCGGCTCTCTTTTCCGTTCGTCTGTTCGTCCTGCTTTTTCCCTTTCGCCATTCCTCCACCTCACGATTTTTTATTTGAGAATCAATCCCAAATTTTTGCCAGCGGGAAAACGTCTTAGTCAAGGACAAGGAAAAAGTCGTGTGGGGGGAGTCCTCGACCCCCCACACTTTTTTCCCTTGACTTTGGAAAAAGTCTCCCATACCCCCCTTTAGGGGGGTAGTTGCTTCCGATTTGGAAAAAACCGGGAAAAATGTCGGTTTTTTCCAATCTGGAAAAAATGGAAAAAACCGAGAGTTTTTCCAAGTTGGAAAGGAAAAAACCGGGGAAATTTTCCAAATTGGAAAGGAAAAAAACGACATTTTTCCATTTTTTCACAGCCTATAGATTATTTATATTAAATTATATAGTTATTTTATCAAAGCTTCATATCCTCCTTTATTTACTCAATCATCATTCTTAGTCACTCCTTTTTTATAACCTCTCCGTGGTTTGTAATAACGAATCCATCATGCTCACGGATATGATTCCGGACCGTGCGCTCGGTCGCCCCGGTATATTCGGCCATCTGTTTCAATGTAACCGGCTTATTTTCATCAAAAGATTTGATTATCTCGTAGGCGCTTTCCAGCCCTTTCCTCCGATCCTTCTGCCGCTCATTGCCGTTCTTCCGCCTTCCGAGGTTCTTTGGTCTTCCCTGCGGCGCTCCCTGCCTGATGTCGCCCAGCACACCGCTGTCGTCGGCCAGATGCACCGGGTAATCGAACCATAGATTCAACGGATCGAACCGCGGAAACTCCCGCAACGTCCCCTCTATGCGCCAGGCTGTTCGACGCCGTGCTCGCTCTTTCACAATCGGCAGCGTCTCACGGGTGAACGCCAGGTAATCGTCCTCCGGCAGCTTCCCGGCCATGTACTCCAGCAAGGCCCGCGCTGTCAGGACATCATCCTGGCCGACGTCGTCGCGCCAGTCCTCAAGCCGCCGGTCAAGGTATGCCGCAGCCTTCCGGCAGACGGCTTTGTTCTCTTCCTGCTTCACGATGTCCTCGTTCAGTTCCAGCTCCATGATGTCGATGAGCGCGTCGGGATCGCGGGCAAAGACTCCGGAACCGGATGCCCGGTCCATACTCTTCTTGCCCCCCTGGTCGCCCTTCGAGTGGTGGTGGCAGTAAATCACCGCGCAGGAAAGCTCGGTGCACACCTTATCGAATTGGTTGCAAAACTGGGCCATCTGGTCGGCACTGTTCTCGTCGCCGGTGATCACTTTGTAGATGGGATCGAGGATGACGGCAATGTAATTCTTGCTCTTCGCCCGTCGGATGAGCTTTGGCGCCAGTTTGTCCATCGGCGCCGACTTCCCCCGAAGATTCCATATCTCGATATTTCGAAGATTCTTCGGTGCCAGTCCTTTTGCCTCGTACACATCCCGGAAGCGATGCAGGCAACTTGCCCGGTCGAGCTCCAGGTTAACGTACAGCACCTTACCCTTAACACAGGGCCAGGAAAACCACCGCTGCCCTTCGGCAATGGCGATGGCCAACTCGATGAGGGCGAAGCTCTTCCCAGCCTTCGATGGCCCGGCCAGCAGCATCTTGTGGCCCTGCCGCAGCACTCCTTCGATGAGCGGCGGTGCCAGCGCCGGCAGGTTGTCCCAGGCATCGGCCATGCTCTCGGGGTCGGGCAGGTTGTCGTTCACCGCTTCGATCCATTCCTGCCAGGCGAGGAAGTCTTTCTGCCCGAAATTCGTGGCCACGATGAACTGCTTCTTCCCGTTCCGCATGATTCCGGGCATTCTCGACAAGCGCGAGGGATTGCGGTTCTGTTTGTCAATGGCGAGCCCATTCTTCTCGCAAATCCCGTAGAGGTAATCTACCCGCCGGCGGTATTCGTCGTAGTCCTTGGCGTCGATTCTGACGATGGCGTGGAGACTCTTCCGTCCGCTATGGACCAGGACCGCCACCGGCAGCTCCAGTCGGCGGATGATCTCGTGCTGCTTAGGGATATCCATGCTGTCCGACTCTACCAGCGCGTAGCGGTAATCCGTCACGTTGGCGTTCCGGACGCCCTGACCGTCGAGCGGGTTGAACCGTATCCAAGCCCCGCACTCAGGATTGTAGTCGCCAAGCACCTTGCCGATATCACCGCCGCATTGATCCAGGGCCTCGATGAGCTCTCCCGCCGTCCGAGAGCAGGAGCCCTTCGCCGGCATGAATCGACCCGTTTCCCGGTCCCGGTAGCTTTCCGTCACATAGCCAACATTTTCCGTGCTGTCGAAGAGCGTCTTCAGATACGTCGTGATCTGGCACACCGGATCCCACGCTTTCGGCTCCGCGACATCCTGCCCCTCGACCCAGTTCACATCCACCACGACGCCCTGTTCCGGGCCATCGCCGATGATGCTGTCCCATTCCAGTGCCGTACCCGGTCCGCCAGGCGTCCAGCCGGAGCGGCAAGCCAGCTCGAAAAGCGTCCCGCCCGTCACCTTTGTCTCCGTTTCGCCCCGGAAGGTCTCCCATTTCCGGGCGCATTCTCCGGCATGGTATCGTTTGCCGTCCCGAGCGCTCCAGTCCTCCCAGTCGGCGGCGCTGCCGCCTTCCTCCTTCAGCGCCATGCCGACGGCAATCCAATCGCTGTAGGAGAGCGTCGCTGGATCGATGCATGAAAGCATTTCCTTGAGTTCTTCTCGTGTCCTCATATAGAACTCCTTACGCTACATCAGGCTGCCAGGTCGCCGGCTCGATGCTCGCCGGTATGTGCCAGCCGTTGGCGGCGATGCGGTCAATGAGGTTCTTTGACGCCTCGAAGGGCCAGGTCCCGACATGCTGGAACCCTCGACTCTCCAGGAACCTGATTTGTTTCGGTGTCGCCAGTCCCTCATCGCGCCGCTTCTTGAGCCGGTCCAGCAGCTTGGCCGCCTTGCCATAGCTCTCAATCTCCCCGGCGAAGATGCCTGCCTTTTCCAGCGCGGCCGTCTGCTTCTCCGTCGGCGGCCCCATCTCCCAGCCGAAGGCCGGCACATAGCCGGACAGATCCTCCGCCTGGATGCTCATCTCGAACTGCAACGGATCCACCAGCTTGCGCTTGCGCCGTTTCATCTCAGCCAACCGCTTCGCCAACGCGTCCTCCCGTTCCCGAACGACATCCTCCTGGGCCTTCTCCTCTGTCGCTTCGAGATCTTGCGGCGCAGCAGCCTCTTCCAGCCGCTTCGTCATGGCCCTGGCCACATCATCGCTTTGCGCGATCAGGTGCGCCGGCCGGCAGAGTTCGTGTCGCTCCGTCATCCAAAGGAAATCCAGCAGCAGCAGCGCCTTCTTCCCCGGCGAGAGCCGCGTCCCCCGGCCCACCATCTGGCAGTAGAGGCTCCGCACTTTCGTCGGTCGCAGGACAACGATGCAATCCACCGCCGGACAGTCCCAGCCCTCCGTCAGCAGCATCGAATTGCAAAGCACATCATATTTCCCGTCGGCGAAGTCCGCCAGCACCTCACTCCGGTCCTGGCTCTCGCCGTTCACTTCAGCAGCCCGGAATCCTTGCTCCGTCAGCATCCGGCAGAACTTCTGCGAGGTCGCGATGAGCGGCAGGAACACCACCGTCCGCCGCCCCCGGCAATATTGGCGCATTTCGTTCGCAATCTGTGCCAGATACGGGTCGAGCGCCGTCCCGATATCACCCGCCTTGAAATCCCCCGCGGAAATTCCCACGCCGGAAATGTCCAGCCGCAGTGGAATAGTCTGGGCTTGAATCTTGCAGAGATAGCCTTCCCGGATGGCTCGGGGCAGCGTGTACTCATAGGCCAGGCTGTCGAAAAACTGCCCCAGATCTCTCATGTCGCCCCGGTCCGGCGTCGCTGTGACGCCCAGCACCTTCGCCCCGGAGAAATGCGACAGGACAGCCTGGTAGCTGGACGACAGAGCATGATGGGCCTCGTCCACGATTACCGCCGAGAAGTAATCCTCCTCGAATTGCGCCAGCCTGCTCGGCCTGGACAGTGACTGCACGCTGCCAACGACGACGCGGTACCAGCTATCGAGGCAGGAGCTTTCCGCTTTCTCCACCGCGCAGCGCAGCCCCGTAGCCGCGCCAATCTTGTCGCTGGCCTGCGTCAGCAACTCTCCCCGGTGTGCGAGGACGAGCACCCGCCCGCCCTCGCGCACGCAATCCTCGGTAATCTTGGCGAATACGATGGTCTTCCCGGTTCCGGTAGGAAGCACCAACAGCGTCCGCCGCCGACCCGCTGCCCACTCCTTCTGGACCTTGGCCCGCGCCTCTTCCTGATAAGGCCGCAGCTCCATCAGTCCCATCAGAAGCCGCCCGCCTTCCATGCTTTCGCTTGCGGCACGACATCTTCAGCGTAGATATAGGAATCCACCTCGTTGTAGGTCTTTCCGTTATATTCGCGCTGCTTGATCTTGGCGTGCCCCTTCGCGCCGATGACTTGCTGCCAGTTCATGCGGAGCTTCTCCCCGTGCTTCTTCTGCCCGATAGACCCGAAGAAAGCCGACAGCTTCCACTCCGCCTTGCTGTTGAGGAAAAGCCGGTCAAAGATTGATGCCGTTCCCCGCGCCGCGTTGATCTCCAGCGTCAGTTTCGCCACCGGGCAGGGCGCCATCTTCTCAGATCCGTCGAATCGCTGGCGCTCAAAGCCCGCCACCTTGAACTCATACTCGCCGGGCTCCAGCAGTACGAACTCCGATTCCTTCTCGATCTCGTCCTCCCAGTCCATGGCTTCCCCCATATTCCCCATGCTCTCAACCGTGCCGAAATCCTCTGGCTTCATAATGCAGTCTCTCCTTTTCTATTATTAAAATGGGACTCGCTCGTTGGCGATGATCTGAAAAACCTGCGGCCAGGCCGCTACAAGGCATCCCTCGACGAAATCCTCCGGGTAGTTGGCAATCGGCGTATCCTTGGGGAAATACCCCCGGCTCGCCACCGCCGACCGAATCTCCTCTGGCGTCACGTTGTTCGCCTTCATCAGGTCAGCCAGCTTCGGCGGGATGCCGTCCTCGCTGAACGGCTCCGGCGCCTTCTCTTCGGATACCGGCGGCGCCTTCTCCGGTTTCGCCGCTGCCTTCTTCGTTTTCGCCGGCGTCGCCGGCTTCTCCGTCTCTGCCTTCGCCGGGATTTCCTCCTTGCTCATCGCCGGTGGCGCATCCTTCGATGCTTCCAGAGGCCGGGCCGCCTCAATGACGTAATCGATGGCATCGTACTCGAACGGCAGCTCCGGCGGGAAATCGCAGCGGTTCTTCGCATCCCAGGCGGGGTGATGCTGCGTGTAGAGGACGCGCTTCCCGCCGTAGGCCTTCTTCTTCTTCGTGTC
>JAEEGN010000169.1 GCA_016280345.1 Selenomonadaceae bacterium
GAATGTGCCACCGGTACATTTGGCTTAAAGCCTCCCCCCTTTGAGGCTTACCACTGACAAAAGGCTAACAATCCGCCCGCAACTTTTTTCATCTGTTCGCTGTCGAGGTCGATGTCTTCCATCTCCGCGAGGTAGGCCTTCGCCTGCTCCGTCGTGATTTCAAAGCCGTGCTCCTTCGCCAGCGCCATCAGTTCCTCCGGCGTGTCGCACTGCATGGCCTTCGCCACAACTTTCCGCGAGATTTCTTGTCCGTTGATTTTCATTTTGTTTTCCTCCCTATGAAGTCAAGTTGATAATCTCTGTCTTTGGGGACAAAGACACAATCCGTCTTTCAGGGCATAGTTTCACAACTTTTCATGCCATTCGGTTCCGCCGGCGACCTCTTTCATCTGATCGCTGCTGAGCTCGATGTCCTCCATCTTCGCGAGGTATTCCTCCGCCTGCTTCGCCGTGATTTCAATGCCCTCTTTCTTCGCCAGCGCCATCAGATCCTCCGGCTTGTCGCACTGAAGGGCCTTCGCCATAAAATCCTTCGAGATTTCTTGTCCGTTGATTTTCATAGAACCTCATTCCTTTCTTTTTTATCCGATGCTAACGAGCCCTGGGTAAATTCCGGAGGGAGGCTTAAGTCCCCCCCCATACCTTATCCGAAAGTACATCGATTATCATTCCGCCCGCGACTTTTTTCATCTCCCGGAGATCCGGCCGTTTCAGCGCCTGCTCCACACATCGATTAACATTCCGCCCGCGACTTTTTTCATCTGTTCGCTGTCGAGGTCGACGTCTTCCAGATCCACGAGGTAGGCTTCCGCCTGCTTCGTGGTGATTTCAACGCCGTGTTCCTTCGCCAGCGCCACCAGTTCCTCCGGCGTGTCGCACTGCAGGGCTTTCTCCACAACTTCCCGAGGGATTTCCTGTCCTTTGAATTTCATTTTGTTCTCCTCCTTACAGCTTTTCCGTCAATCCATGGCATGATGAATCTCTTTTTCGTATTTTTCGCAGCCCTGCCCTCAGCAGGAAATCTCCCGCGCTTTGACACATATCTCCCTGATCTTGCCCCCGACGTCTTCCCTTAATTCCTTCCAGGAATACCCGCCGGCGATGGCCTGCAGCTGCTCCGGCGTCAGGTCGATCTCCGCCAGCCTCTCGATCGCCCTCTCAGCCTCCTCTTTCGTGATCTCGATGTTGATCTGCCGGCAGGCTGCCATCAGCTCCTCAGGCGTCTCGCACCCCATCGCCACCCGAAACTGTTCCGGCGTCAGCTCCACACCTTTGTACTCCATCATAATGAACCGCTCCTTTCTGTTGATGAATGTATGATATTGATTTTTATGCCTCTGTTTTATAATACGAATCAAAAAAGGGAAAATCGACGTTTTTGGAAAAAAATTTTTATTTTTTTTCGGAACAAAACATCGCTCCCGGCATTTTTTCGCGAACGCTTCCTTGCTTTGTTCGACACGTTCCCGAAAAATCCTGCATGAGAAAAGGCAGGAAGCGCGTCGTCATCCTGCGTTCACCGGCGCTTCAGCATTCGCCTTTGGTAGGGACGCAGAGCTTGGCGTAGCCGGGGGCGGCCTTCCGCGAGAGCCTCCTTTATTCATCCCAATCCCCGGCGGGATCAGTTTATCGGTTTTTCCGGTTCCGCATGAATTACGTTGACCGCCGTGTTCGCCATATCGCAGATGGGCCCGATGGTTCGCTTTCCTCCCCGGGGGCATCTCATGTCTTTTTCCCGACCATCGGCAGCTTGCCCAGCCCCTCGAAGGGATTGCCCCGAGCCGCCGTCAGGAGGGCCATTTCCTCCGGAGACAGAGCGAGTTCTTCGGGTATTTCGCGGTTGTCGTCCGTTGCGTCAATCCTCGCCTGTATCTTCGCCCAAAGGCGCTGCAGAAGACCGGGGGCTTTTCCGGAAAAATCCGCGCGGCGGACACGCGCCTCCAGCTCCGCGTCCAGCGGTTCCCTTGCGCCTTTCCTGTCTTTCGATTCCATTCCCCCACCTCCCTTGAAAAGTCCTTTTACTATATAATATAATACGATTAAGAAAGCAAAAAAAGGACATTTTTTGAAAAAATATTGATATTTGAGGAAAATGTCCTTACTTTTTGTCGCTGAATCGTATATAATATAGGGGAAGGAATTTCCCCATCTTCCTATCATCCTCTGGGAGCATAGGAAAACCAAATTTTACTCTAAGGAGGTTTTTTCTATGAATTACAAAGGCAAGGAACTCACTCCGGAGCAGCTCGCGCTGGCGAAATCCTGCACGACGGTGGAGGAACTGATCGCGAAGGCGAAGGAGGCCGGCTTCGACCTCGAGAAGGAGGACGCCGAGGGATTCCTGAAGATGAAGGATCAAATCAACTAATTTAGGAGGAAATGAACATGAAATTTGGAAAGATTGCCGCTTCTGCGCTTTTTACCGCGTCCCTGCTGACCTTCGGCGTCGCCGATCCCGTGCTCGACGCCACGCCGGTCGTTCACGCCAACTCCGCGGAGTGCCAGCTCGAAAATTACTTCACGCTGGTCTGGGACGGCGAAATCACCGATTACACCATCACCTCGCTGGAATTCGGCACGGCGCGCCCGTACAGGAACTTCGACCCGCAGCCGTTTATCCAGGATCTGATGAGCAACGGATATTTTGAGGAAGCCAGGAGATGGGACGCTCCCGACGGACAGTACGTCGTTCTGGAATTCCCTAACCAGGGCGCTCGGTTTGAATTCTTCTTCGGCAAGGACGGAAACTACGTCCGCCAGAATCTTGACGGCGACCAGTCGGTTTTCCATTTTGTCGGCAACGCCAAGGCCGTCGACGTCATCAATGCCTGGGGCAAGGATATGAAGCACCGCGGCAGATGGTAAGAGAACCCCTTCCGGGAACGAATAAAAGCGCTCGCAATCGCGGGCGCTTTTAATATGCAGAAAAGGAAGGCGCATTCCTCCAACGCCCCGACCATGAACATCTGCCCGCGAATTTCTCCTTCATCTTTTCCGTAACGGACAATGCCATGGCAACGCCTCCGCGTTATTGGCCTTCCCTTCCCAATACCAATCCGATTTCTTCAGCTTCTTGCCCATGACGCTCATCGCGTGCTGACGGGGGAGTTCCGCTTCCCTTTGGTTAGTTCCCCGGCTTTAGCATCCCATGCTCGTGCGCATAATCTTTCGCGTACTCCTTTGCCTCGTCAAAGGACAATTCTTTGCCATTGACGAAATACCCGTTTCTTTCATTATTGATTTTGATTTTTGCATCGATTCCGACCTTTTTCCAGATCTGTTGAATGACAGGATAATGTATCATGGCATACTCTCTATCGCGTACGTATTGTCCGTATACTGAACAATGAATTCGACGCCGACATTCCCCCATGCGTCCCTGACCTGCGCGTAAATGTCTGCCCCCTTATACGTATCCGCATCTGTTTCGTTCAGTGAGCCGCCCGCGACGTTCTCGAGCTGTTCCGCGTTCAGCGCTTTGTTGGCGAAAAGCTGCCGCGTCTTCTCGGTCTAGCGCATTGTCATGATAAAAACCCCTTGAAGATTTGTTTTTGCTTTTATTATTATACGATTTAGAAATCAGAAAAGGGACGTTTTGGAGCATAACAATCAAAAATTATCAGAACGCCGTTTTCCTGCCCCCGCCCCTCCCGGAACAAAACGGCAGGAAGCGCGTTGTCTTCCTGCCGTTGGCGGTGCGGTTGATGAAATTTTCCCGGCCGCGTCGCGCCGACGCTTTTTTGACCGGAACGCATCCGATTGTGCGACAGTCTCTTTTCCCGCTACATCCAGTCTTTGTCTTTCACGTACTTGTTCAGGACCTTCTGCGCGTGCTCGAAGGCTTGTCTCCGGGTAACATCAACGCCGTTGATGACGTACCGGTTACTTTCCAGATACTTACAATAGAACGTGACGCCGACTTTTGCCCAGGCCTTCCGGGCCATCTCGTCGGAGCTCTCGTCGTAACAGCCGTGAAGTTTGCCGTCCCAGCGCCGGCACACCTTATCGCCCAGCATGTAGTTCAGGAAATTGCAGTCCAGCATGGTTTCATTTTCGAGACCGCCGGCGACGCCCTCCATCTGCTCCGGCGTCAATTCCTTGCCCCCGAATTTCTCTTTCAGTTTCTCCGTACCGGATTCTGCCATAATGATCTCCTCCCCGCATGATGATTTTGTGCCACGAAATCCGCTCCACTTTGCTCATATTCGACACGCGCCCGAAATAATCCTGCAAAAAAAAGACAGGAAGCGCGTCGTCTTCCTGTCTTTGGTGTGTGCGGTATCCTGGCGTTCCCGAAGGCCACTGCCGCTCTAAAAACAAGGTTTCCGCAGGTTCCGCGGGAGCCTTTTCCGACGGGCAAAGCGCCGGACGGCCAGGCTCCCTCCCGGAGGAGGGACGGCAAGTCGGCGACCCGGGAAACAGTGGCCGGAAACATGACGTCCGCTTCAGTTTCCCGCGTCCTCTTTCTTCAGGGCGGCGCAGCCGCCGAGCAGGAAGCGGAGGATGGCGGTCTGGGCTTCGTACCAGGCGGCGTCTTTTTTCCAGGACATTTCCTGGTTGACGGCGAAGATGCCGGCGAAGAGCAGGCGGAAGAGGACGGCGGCTTCGCGCTCGGCCAGGCCGCATTGGCGCATGAGCAGCGGGACGAGGCGGGTTTTCTCGACGAGGTAGAGTTTGTCGGAGAGGTAGGCAGCGAGTTCGGGGTCTTTGAGCAGGGCGGCGTAGTGGGCGTCGTCGGCGAGGCGCTGGCAGGTGGGCAGCAGCGCTCCTACGCTGTCGAGCCGGGCGGGGTCGCCGTCGGCGGCTTCGAGACTTTCCAGCAGGGCGGCGAGGTCGGTATGGGGATCGCTGGGCCGGGGCCGGGCGAAGCGGATGGCTTCGGCGATGACTTCGTCGAGGACGGCGCCCAGCTCTTCATAGTGGAGGTAGAAGGTGGCCCGGGTGATGCCGGCGGTCTTGCAGAGGAGGGTGACGTTGATCAGGTGGTAGGGGCGCTGGAAGAGCAGCGCCAGCAGGCTGTCCTTGATGGCGGCGCGGGTGGCGGCGATGCGGCGGTCGGGTTTGCGTTCCCTGGTTTGTTCCTGGGTTTCGGGCATGGCGGGTTCCTCCGTTTCGATGGTGTTCTTTCCTATAATATATACAATCTTTTACAAGGTGTCAAGATTCGGCCGGCTTTTTATGACGAGGGGGCGGGGGCAAAGTTGCGGCGGGATATTGCCATCGGCGGCGGAGCGGAGTATAATAGAAAAATATAGTGTGCCGCGTCCCCTGACGGTGCGCGGCGGTTTGCAGGAGTTTGAGGAGGGGTTTTTCGATGCGCGGGATGTTCCGTGGGATTCAAGTGGTGTGTCTGGTGCTTTGCCTGGCGCTTCTGGCGGGCTGCGGCGGAGGCGGCAAGAGCTCCGGCGGCAGCGGCGCGCCGGCGGCGGGCCAGGGGGGCAAGGTGGATTTGAAGCTGGCGTATCATCTGCCGGTGGATCATCATTTGTCGAAGAGCGTGGAGCGGTTTGCCAAGAAGGTGGCGGAGAAGTCGAAGGGCAGCCTGACGGTGACGACGTACCCGGCGGGCCAGCTCTATACGGATAAGAGCATGAACGACGCGATCATGTCGGGGGGCCTCGATATGGGGCTGAATTCGACGGCGATGTGGACGACGGTGATTCCGGTGCTGAACGTGCTGGACGTGCCGTTCCTGCTGCCGACGTATGAGTCGGTGGGCAAGGCCATCGACGGCGGCCTGGGCAAGACGCTGTCGGCGGAGATGGAGAAGAAGGGCGTCTATCCTTTGATCTGGGCGGATTACGGGTATATCCAGTTCTGCAACAATACGCGGCCGATCAAGACGCCGGCGGATTTCAAGGGCTTGCAGCTGCGCGGCTACGGCCAGATCCCGGCGGAGACGATCAAGGCGCTGGGTGCGTCGCCGGTGACGATGGGCGCGGCGGAGGTCTATACGGCCATCCAGCGCGGGACGATTGACGGGCAGACTTCGGGCCAGACGGCGATGTACAGCCGCAAGATGTACGAGGTGGCGAAGTATCTGACGGTGACGAATCACGCGTTCTGCGAGTTCGTGCTGGCGATGAACAAGGCGAAGTTCGACAGCCTTTCGCCGGAACAGAAGAAGGCGCTGGAGGAAGCGGCGAAGGAGACGCGCGACGAGATCCGCAAGGAGACGAAGGACGAGGACGCGGTTTCGCTGAAGAAGCTGAAGGAAAAGGGCATGGAGATCTACGAGGTGCCGGCGTCCGAGGTGAAGCTCTGGCAGGACGCGACGAAGAAGGTCCGGGAGGATTTCATCCAGGCGAACGGCGAGATCGGCAAGCAGGCGGTGGAGGAGTGCCTGAAGGCGGGCAAGTGAGTTCCGGCCGCGGCTTTGGTTTCAAGTGGGTAAGCGGAAAAGAAATGAGCCCGTTGACGCGGGCTCTTTTCTGTCTTGAAGGATAAGGGGACGTGTCAGATGGAGAAATGGATTGGTCGGTACAGCCGGGCGCTGGGCGCGGTGAGCCGGGCGGCGGCGGTGCTGGCGGGACTTTGCGTTCTGGCGACGGCGTTCATCGTGACGTATGAGATCGTGATGCGGGGGCTGTTCAACGCGCCGACGGAGTGGGTGCTGGAGATTTCGACGTATCTGATCATCGCGGCGGGGTTCCTGGGGATGGGGATTACGCTGCGCCGCCGGGCGCACGTGGCGGTGGATTTCCTGACGGCGCGCTTTTCGGCTCCGGTGCGGCTGGGGCTGGAGGCGGTGACGACGCTGCTGTCGATCCTGCTGTTTTACGTGTTCCTGACGGAGAGCGTGGATTTCGTGCTGCTGTCGCTGTCGGTGAACAAGCTGTCGCCGTCGATCCTGCGCTTCCCGCTCTGGATTCCCCAGAGCGCGCTGGTGGTGGGGTCGGCGCTTCTGGAGCTGGAGCTGGTGCGCCAGTTCCTCGAGGACGTTCTCGCCCTGAAGAACCGGGGTTTTGAAGGAGGGCGGGACGAATGCTGATCGGCTTTTCCTTCCTGATCATCGCGCTGTTGCTGACGGGGATGCCGGTGGCTTTTGCGCTGATGTTTGCCGGCGTGCTGGGGATGCTGCTGTTCCTCGGCGGGCCGGCGGCGCTGACGCAGATTCCGGTCATCGCCTACAAGACGCTGGACGATTTCGTGCTGACGGCGGTGCCGCTCTATATCCTGATGAGCCAGGTGCTGCTGAAGGGCAAGGTGGGCAACGAGCTGTTCGAGCTCGGCAACAAGTGGCTGGGGCACCTGCCGGGGGGACTTGGCGTGGCGACGATTTTCGCCTGCGCGATTTTCGCCGCGATTTCCGGCTCCAGCGTGGCGACGGCGGTGACCATCGGTTCCATGGCCATCCCGGAGATGATGAAGCGCGGCTATCCGCGGGAGGCGGTGCTGGGCACGGTGGCGGCGGGCGGCACGCTGGGCATCCTGATTCCGCCGAGCATCCCGATGATTCTCTACGGCTCGATTACCGACGAGTCGGTGGGCAAGCTGTTCCTGTCGGGCATCGTGCCCGGCGTGCTGCTGACGTTGCTGTTTATCGCTTACGTGGTGTCCCGGGCGCGGCGCATGGAGCGGCAGGCGCCGGCGGCCTGGGAGGAGCGCTGGCGGGTGCTGCGGGAGAATTTCTGGGGGCTGCTGCTGCCGATCCTGGTGGTGGGCGGCATCTATACCGGCGTTTTCACGCCTACGGAGGCGGCGGCGGTGGGGACGGTTTACAGCCTCGTCATCACGTTCTTCGTCTATCGCAGCGTCACGCTGGCCGATATGCCGGAAATCCTCGAGGACACGGTGAAGACGACGTCGATGATTTTCGCCATCATGATCGGCGCCATGCTGTTCGGCTTCATCCTGACGGTGCTGCAGGTGCCCCAGGGCATCATGCGTCTCGTCACCGAGGCCGACGTGAACCGCTGGGTGATCTTCCTCGGCATCAATCTGGTGCTTCTGGTGCTGGGCTGCGTGCTGGAGACGGTGTCCATCATCCTGATCACGCTGCCCATGCTCTATCCGGTGGTGAAGCATCTGGGCTTCGATCTGATCTGGTTCAACGTGGTGCTGCTGATCAATATGGAGCTGGCGCTGATTTCGCCGCCCATCGGCATGAACCTTTTCGTCATCAAGGGCATCAGTCCCGACAGCAGTATCCAGCAGATCATCCGCGGCTCGCTGCCCTTCGCCGGGCTCATGGCCCTGGAGATCCTGCTGCTCTGCTTCGTACCGGAGCTGGCCACCTGGCTGCCCCGGGTGCTGAAGTGATACCGTCGAAAACCGCATGAAAAGAGCCGGCAGCCCCGGAAAAAGGGCGGCCGGCTTTTTTGCGCGGTCGGGGAAGGGTTCAGCGCATCAGTATTTATAGCGCAGATAGGCCATGTACTGCTCCACCCGGAAGCGGAATTTGCGGCCCGGGGTGATGTAGGGGAGCAGGAAAAAGTCCTTTTCGGGGATGTTGGCCACCACGTTGACCCAGGGGTCGGCGGGCTGGGGGCGGCGGGTGATCTGCAGCTCCCCGGCGTAGCGGGGGGAGTCGTCGTTGTCGAGGGTGACGGTGCCGAAGTGGCGGGGGATGATTTTCTCCGGCGGGATGGCCAGGCCCCGCTGCCTTACCCGGGCACGGCTTTCGCGGGCCCGGATGGCGTCCCGGGCTTCGTCGGGCCGGGCGGTGAATTCTTCCGACAGGAGTTCCCGCACGCCTTCGTTGCGGGTGATGAGCCGCAGGCGCAGGGTGACGCCTTCCCGGACTTTGACGAGGGCCGCGAGTTCTTCCTCCGAGGGCAGGGCGTCGCCGATGAAGATGGATTCCACGCCCACCGCCGCCAGGAAGCGGGCGGCGAAATCGACGCTCCATTCCCGCTGGTCCTCGAGCGTCGGCAGTCCCCGGAACATGGGGCCGCGCTTGCGGTTGCGCGAGGCCACGAAGGCGCCCACGGGGATATCATAGGCGGTCAGCAGGTCGTTCTGGCGGTGGAAGTAGGCTTCGCTGATGCCGGTGCCGGTTCGCGGGTAGAAGTTGTGCAGGGCCTCGATGTTCCGGAAATCGGTCCGCTCCCGTTCCATGGCGCGGAGGTCGGCGGCGGTGACAGCGGAGGCGTTGAGCTGGAGGCGCAGGCCGGTACCGCTGCGGCTGAGCCGGGCCACGTCTTCGGGGGCGAAGCCTTCGTCCAGGCGCAGCGACGTGATGCCCAGGGAGACGAGCTTCGCCGGCTCCAGGGCGTCGAGTCCCAGGAGTTCCATGGCGTCCGGCGCGGTGTCAGCGATGATTTCCATGCCGGCTTCCCGCGCTTCGGTGAGGAGCGTCCGGAGCTCGCCGGCGAATACGCGGCGGTCCGTCTCAGGGATGTGGAGCGAGGTGAAGAGCCGCGTCACGCCGTGACGGGCGGCGTCGCGGATCAGCTGCCGGTTCTCTTCCGGCGTGTTGTCCAGTCCGGGGTAGATAGAGATTCCGTAGCGCATGGTTATGCCTCCTTCGCGGGCGTTCGCCCGACGTCTTTCAACACCTGTCCGAGACGGCCCCCGGCCGCCGCCAGCTTTTCCCGGGCCTCCGCCGCCGGCAGGCCGGAGAGCAGCAGGAAAATCGCCAGCTTGGCGCTGCCGTCGGCTTCTTTCAGGGCGGCGGCCGCCTGCTTCGCGCTCTGGCCGGTGACCTCGGCGACGATGCGCAGCGCCCGGGCCCGTAGTTTCTCATTGGTGGCCCTGACGTCCACCATGTAATTGCCATAGACTTTGCCCAGCTTGATCATCACGCTGGTGGAGACCATGTTGAGGATCATCTTTTCGGCGGAGCCGGCCTTCATGCGGGTGGAACCGGTGACGACCTCCGGCCCCGGCAGCGCCGCCAAAGAGATGTCGGCGAAATCCGCGGCGGCCGGCTGCGGCGTGCAGGCCAGGGAAACCGTGGCGGCGCCCCGGGCCCGGGCGTGGCGCAGGGCCCCCAGCACGTAGGGCGTGCGCCCCGAGGCGGAGAGGCCGAA
>JAEEGN010000170.1 GCA_016280345.1 Selenomonadaceae bacterium
CGTTCGATGTCGTCATCATGGATATCCGGATGCCGGTCATGGACGGCTACGAGGCGGCCCGGCAGATTCGCGCCCTCGATCGTCCCGACGCCGTTGCGGTGCCGATCATCGCCATGACGGCCGACGCTTACGCCGAAGACATCAAGCGCTGCCATGACGTGGGCATGAACGACCACATCGCTAAGCCCATCGACCCGGTGAAGCTGTTCCATACGCTGGCGAAATGGCGGCAACGCTGACCGGCGCGGCGGCAGGAGAGGGTCGGCCGCCGGCAAGGGGCGCCGTTATCTCTTGACGCAACAGTAAAAGATTGTATAATGATTGTAAAAGGTTATGGCTTCGGCCGCCGGAAGGTTGCTTTTTCCTTGACGGGCGGCGGAAGGTTCCGGTAGTTTCCACGATGAAGGGCAGGCGGGCTCTATGAAAGCGACTCGCGGCATTTTCATATCCATCCTGACGCTCGTATTCCTCTGGGCGGTTTCCGGCGGCGCGCTGGCGGCGATTCATTGCCAGTTCTGGAAGTATCGGGAGGGCGACTCCCCGCGCACCGCTTTCGGGGATTTTCCCTGGCTTTACTCCGCCATCAACGAGGATTCGGAGTGGCAATCGGAGTGGAAGGATTTCGACTTCCCACGCCAGCCGCCGCTTTCCGGCCAATCGCACCACGTCTGGCTGTCGGCCAGGATTCCTGCCAGTAACCCGGAAGAGAACACGCTGTTCTTCGTGACGACCAACCAGTCCTTCCGGGTCTGGATGGACGACCGGATCATCTACCAGTACGGCACGCTGGCCCATAAGGACATCGGCTACGGCTGGCGGTGGCATTTCATCGCCCTGCCCGACCGGGCCCGCAGCCATGTCCTGACGTTCCAGATGTTCTCGGATTCCCCGGAGTCCCTGGGGCGTCTTTCCCAGTTCTCCATCGACACGGCGGACCGCCAGTTCCAGAATCTCATCGGCAACGATTTGTCGTTCCTGGTCAACCTGCCGATCGTCGGTCTGCTGCTGGTCATCATGGTGGTTTTCTGCCTGAACCAGCAGGAGCAGGCCAGCCGGATGCTGTATCACCATATCATCGCGTTCCTGGCGGCCTTTGGCCTCTGGATTTTCTGCGTCAGCAACATGACCGTATTCATCTGGGACCGGCCCGCTTTCTGGTGGTGCTTCGCACAGGAACTCATCTATATCATCCCGGCCATCGGCACCCGGATCGTCGAGCACCTCCTGAGCGGCCAGAAAGCCGTCTGGGCCCGGCACATTCGATATGGCTATATCGGCCTGCTGGCGGTGTCCCTGGTGGCGGAGATAGCCTCGCAAAGCGGCCTCTCGAAACTCTTGCCGGTGCTGTTCCTCTATATGATCGTAACGCAGCTTTTCGTCATCTGGTGGCTCTTTCAGGAGGGTCGGGCAGGCGACCTCTATTGTCGGGCGCTCCTGGTGCCGGCGGTCGTCATTCCGGTTCTGGCACTGGTGGACGCTTCTTCCCGGACCTTTGACTGGATTTCGTCGATTACTTCCCTGACCGCTTACGGCATCCTGGCCTTCGCCGTCTTCGTGATGCTGATTCTCCGGGACCAGTTCCTGCGCGAGCGCAAGCTCATCACCCTGGCGAACAGCCTGGAGCTGGAAGTGGCCAGCGCCATCGAGCTCTCGGAGATTGATCCGCTGACGAAGTGCTTCAACCGCCGCAAGTTCGATGAGACGGTGGTGCAGGCGGTGGCCGCTTCCCGGGCGGCGGGAATCCCCCTGTCGCTCCTGATGCTCGATATTGATTTCTTCAAGAAAATCAACGATACCTATGGGCATGATATCGGCGACCGCACGTTGATCAACTTCGCCGAGACGATCCGCCGGCATCTGGACCATCACCAGACGTTATACCGCTGGGGCGGCGAGGAATTCATGGTGCTCTGCCGGGGTCTCGATCTCGACACTTCGACGGCGCTGGGCGAGTCCCTGCGGCAGGCTGTGGCCGCTTCGTCCATCTGCCCGGACAAGCCGGAGCCGGTGACCTGCAGCGTGGGCGTTGCCTCCTGGCACGACGGCGACGCCAACGAAAGCGTCTTCCGGCGCGTGGATGAAGCCCTCTACACCGCCAAGCAGACGGGCCGCAACCGGGTCGTCGCCAAGGGGGCACCCTAGCGATACCATTCCTGAAAGCTGCGCCGGTACGCCGTCAGCCATGAACCGGATGACGCCGTGACCGGCGCTGATTTTTGCGTTCGACGGATTTCGCCGGAAAACGGCAGGGGAGGGGAAGTCACTTGGAAATGACCACCCGTGTCTTTTGGGAACCGGAATACGTTGCGCGCTTTCGCTGTGACGGGACGGCCTGCGGCAGCCAATGCTGCCGGGACTGGCAGATCCCGGTGGATGACCGGGCCCGGGCGCGTTACCAATCCATGCCGGATACGGCCGCGCGGGCGTCCATCCTGAACGCCATCCGTCCAGGCACGGAGACCGGCGCTCCGGCTTTTGCCAACCGAAGCGACGGCCGTTGTCCCTTCCTGCGGGACGATGGCCTTTGCCAACTCCAGCGGGACTATGGCGAGGCGTATCTGCCCGGTATTTGCTGGCAATATCCCCGGGTGCTGTACCGCTTTCCCCGCTTCATTGAATGTGCGCTGACGATTTCCTGTCCCGTAGCGGCGGAACTCGTCCTGGGCGAGGCACCGCTGCGTTTTCATCGGCTACGGCGGCCGCTGCCGGAAGGACGGCCGTTGCTCCGGCCCGTTCCCGCGGTCCTGGCCTTGAAGAGCGCCGTGTTTTCCCTGCAACGGGCCGGCATCGCCCTGCTGCAGGACCGCCGCTATCCGCTGGATTTCCGCTTGGCGGCGCTTTCCGTTCTGGCGGCGCGGGCGGACGAAGCCGCCCGTCAGACCCCGGCGGCAGAGCGGCTGGCCGCCCTCTGCCGGGACGCCGGTTCGCCGGGATTCATCGAGACGCTTCGGGACGCGTCGCGGTCGTCTTTTGACCTCACCGAATCCCTGCGCTGGCGCGTCCGGCTCATGGGAGAGATTTACGAACATTCCTTTTCCCCGGAAAAGGTTGACGGAATAGCGGCGGCCTGCGCGGCGTTTTATCCGGGCTTCTGCCGGGACGTCCGGCAGGATTTCGCGCCCCTGTTGGAAAACTATCTCGTCAACGAATTCTTCCTGCGGCTCTATCCCTTCGCATTTCAAGGGCCCTTCACCCGGAACGTCGAAATCTTCCTCGTCACCGGGAAACTCGTTGAGACGGCGCTGCTCGCGGCCTATGCCCAAAGCGGGCGCCTTGACCGGAACGGCTTTGTCGCCATACTGGTTCGCGTCGTCGGCCATCTCGATCACAATGCCATGGCTATGCGCCGCGTTGGGTGGGCGGTGGACGAGGTCCGCGCGGCCGGCGCCTCGGTCTCCGGCCTGATGATTGACGGCGGTGTCCCGTGAAGCCGTTCCGGGCTCCACCGCCGATTTGCATTTACGGCGCCGCTCCAGTATAATAGAAAGGCAAATCGTTGGAGGGAGGAAGTCTCTTGACAGAGAACGCTTACATCATCGCGGCCTTCATTCTTTACCTGACAATCATGATGGGCATCGGCATCTACAATTACCGGCGCACCTTCAATATGGCCGACTACATCCTGGGAAGCCGCCGGCTCGGCGCTTGGGTTATTTCCATGAGCGCCGAAGCCTCTGACATGAGCGGGTGGATGCTGATGGGACTGCCGGGATACGCCTATATCGCCGGGCTGAACGCGGGGTGGATCGCGCTGGGCCTTTGCATCGGCACCTGGGCAAACTGGCATTTCGTCGCGTCGCGGCTCCGCCGCTATACGGAGATGGCGGACAATTCGCTGACGCTGCCGGATTTCCTGCAGAACCGCTACCAGGACAAGAGCAACCTGCTGCGAATCATCCCCGCCGTGTTCATCCTGATTTTCTTCATCATCTACACGTCGTCGAGTTTCGTGGCCGGGGGCAAGCTCTTCGAGACGGTCTTTGGCCTTCCTTACCTTTGGGCGGTCCTTTTGGGCGCGTCGGTGGTCGTCTTTTACACCAGCGTGGGCGGATTCCTGGCCGTGGTCTGGACGGATTTCATCCAGGGGTTGATGATGTTCGGCGCCATCTTCCTGGTGCCCACCATGGCGGCCTTCGCTTTGGGAGGCATCTCCGAAACCCAGGCCGCCATCAGCGCCGCTGGCCCAACCTTCTTTGAGCCGCTGACGAAGCCCGACGGCTCCGCCATGACGCTGGTGGAGCTTGTTTCCCTGATGGGCTGGGGCCTCGGCTATTTCGGCCAGCCGCATATCCTCGTCCGTTTCATGGCCATCCATTCGGCCGGCGCCATTCGGAACGCCATGCGGATTGCCATGATCTGGGTCGTCGTTTCCCTGGCTGCCGCCGTACTCGTCGGCATGGTGGGACGGCCTTTCCTCAGCGGCGCGCTGGCGGGCGCGGAGGCGGAGACCGTCTTCCTCGTCATGACAAACAAGCTGTTTTCGCCGTTTTTTGCCGGCATCATCCTGTCCGCGGTCCTCGCCGCCATCATGAGCACCGTGTCCTCCCAGCTTTTGGTGGCTTCCTCCGCTTTCGCCCAGGATATCTATCATACCATGATGCGGAAAAACGCCAGCGAAAACGAGCTGGTCTGGGTGGGACGCATCTCCACCTTCGTGATCTCGGCCATCGCTATCGTCCTGGCGCTGAACCCGGACAGCTTCATACTCGACATTGTCGCCTACGCCTGGGCGGGCTTTGGCGCCGCTTTCGGCCCGGCAATCCTGGCGTCGCTGTTCTGGCGGCGGGCTACGCGGAACGGCATCCTTGCCGGTATCATCGTCGGCGGTCTCACGGTGCTGATCTGGAAGCAGCTTGCTCTCTTCGGCCTGTATGAGATCATCCCCGGCTTTATCCTGTCGGGAATCGCCATCTGCGTTGTGAGCAAGCTCGATCGGGAGCCGCCGCCGGAAATCACCGCTACCTTTGACGCCGTGGACAGGAGCGACGCGCAAGGCGATCCGGCATGAACCGGCGTCCCTTTGACGTTTTATCCGCTACTGGCGGTTTCCCGGATTTTGTATTATAATAGTACTGTTGCAGGACTTCATGAAGAAAAGGAAGGAACGATATGGCAAAAAACACGCCGGTCCAGCACGTTTGCAGCTTCTGCAAGCGGCTCATCACCATTCGCGACCAGTACGACCTGCCGATCCTCGATCCCCAGTCGGGCTTCGCGATCTGCAAGAACTGCATCAAGGATATTTACCGTTTTCTGGAGGAGCACGACGAGAGCGTCGAGAAGAAGCACAAGAAGAATTTCGCTGCCTCGCTGGACGCCGCCCTGGAGAAGAACAAGCCCCATGTCATCAAGGAATACCTCGACCAGTACATCATCGAGCAGGACCGGGCGAAGAAGGTCCTGTCGGTGGCGGTCTACAACCATTACAAGCGAATGAAGTACGGCTACGAACTCCAGCCGGGAGAGACGGAGATCGAGAAGTCCAACGTCATCATGATGGGCCCCTCGGGCTGCGGCAAGACGGCGCTTTTGTCGCATCTCTCCACGATGCTCGAAATTCCCTTCGCCGTCACCGACGCCTCCAGTCTCACCGAGGCCGGCTTCGTCGGCGCCGACGTCGAGGTGGCGGTGCGCAATCTCTACTACGCCGCTGACAAGGACATCGAGCGCACCGAGCACGGCATAATCTATCTCGACGAATTCGACAAGATTGCCCGCAAGTCCGGTGAGAACAACTCCATTACCGCCGATCCCGGCCATGAGGGCGTCCAGCAGGCGCTGCTCAAGATGCTCGAGGGCAGTCAGGTGGAGTTCACGGCCCGGGGCCAGCGCAAGCATCCCGAAGCGCCGACCATCAAGGTCAACACCCAGAACATCCTGTTCATCGTCGGCGGCGCCTTCGTGGGCATCGACGACATAATCGCCAAGCGGCTCCAGAAATCCGACGCCAGTATCGGCTTCGGCGCCAAAGTGGAAGGCGAGAAGGACAAGGCGAAGTACGACGAGCTCATCCGCCAGGTGAACCCGGAGGACTTGATGAAGTACGGCATCATTCCGGAAATCATCGGCCGCCTTCCCATCATCTGCACGCTGGAGACGCTGGACGAGAACGCGCTGCTGCGCATCCTGACGGAGCCGGTGAACGCGCCGGTCCGCCAGTACCAGAAACTCCTGGCGATGGACCACGTCAAGCTGGAGTTTGAGGAAGCTGCCCTCCGGGCGGTGGCGAAGAAGGCAATCGAACGCAAGACCGGCGCCCGCAGCCTCAAGGGCATCATCGAAGACGTGATGCTCGACGTCATGTTCGACATCCCGCGCTCCGCCGAGCCGCGCCGGGTGACGATCACCGAGGCCTGCATCACCGAAGGCGCCCGCCCCGACGTCGAGTCGCTGGAAGAGGACGAAGAAAGCTGGTCGGCATAAAAACAAAAAAGCTGATAACAATTCCGGCGGTTTTGCCCCCGTGACGACGTGTCCGGGTACGGCAAAACCGCCGGTTTTGTTATCAGATCAGCCCATAGCGATCATGCCCTCCCGGCGGAGGGCTTTGAGCGCCTCACAGCATGAACACCACGCTGACGCCGCCGGTGAAGCCTCTTTTTTTGCCGGCGAAGGCGGAGAGGTTCAGGTCGAGGAGTATGGGGCTGTTCTCGCCCGGCTTCATCGTCGCGCCGATCTCGCCGCGAACGGAGCCGCCGCTGGTGTCGGCGCCTTCGATGGCGTAGCCGTCGGCCCGGCCGGTGGCTTTGCCGTCGAGCTCGTGCTCGTAGGCGAGGCCGCCGTAGAGGCTCCACTTGTCCTGTTTCACCGTGTACCGGGCGCCGAGGCGGATCATCTGGCTCGTCACGGCGTCGAGGTCGTAGTGGCCGCCGGCGTCGAAGCTGACGCCGCGGCGGCGGTTGAAGTAATATTTGCCGTAAACGTCGAGGCTGTGGATGTCGTCGAATTCGATGACCTTGCCGACGCCGAGATGGAATCCCATATAGGGGGCGTTCGTCGTGTAGCTGTAGGGATTGCCGACGGCGTCGCGCAGGACGCTGCGGGCGTCGTCGTGGACGCGGCCGGCCCGCAGGCTGCCTTCGACGTAGAAGCCGTGCTTCGCCGTCCATTTCGCCAGCAGGCCGCCGCCGGTGTAGTGGGTCGAGCCGTCGCCGCGCTGCCCCTCGTCGTTGTAGGTCGTATAGTTCCCCCGGCCGTACTCGAAGAAAGCGCCGTACTCAAACGTACCGCTTTGTTTCTTGTTCTGGTGTCCCAAAGCGATGATGGCGTTCCAGGTGTGGGCGTCCACATGGCTGCCCGTTTCCTGCCGCAGGGAGCCGCCGCCCATGTTGGCGTAGGAGGAAACGCCGTCGGCGCCGACGTTCGCCGCCAGCGCCAGCCCTTCGGTGGCCGCGCCGACGAAGTCGTTGCCGGCTGAAAGGGCCGCCATGCTCACCTCGGCGCCCATGACGGTATTGTGGGTCTGCGGCTGCGCTTCCAGGGCCGGCCGGCCGCCGGAGGAGGAACCGTTGCCGCCGCCGTTGCCGCCGTTGGCGCCGTTGGCGTTGCCGCCATGGCTGTTGCCGCCGCTGAACAGATTGCCGCTGTTGTTGGTATTGGCGTTCCTGTTGGCGTTGGCGTTCCTGTTGGTATTGGCGCTGTTGTTGGCGCCGTTGTTGGCGGTACCGCCGTTTTTCGCCGTGCCGTTGTTGGCGTTGCCGCCGGTGCCGTTGGGTGACGGCGTTGGCGTTGGCGATGGCGTGGGTTCCGGATCCGGATCGGGATTCGGTGTGGGCGTGTGTGTGGGCGCAACGCTGGCCGTCTCCACCGTGTAGATGAGGTTCGTGCCGTTGAGCGACGCCTTGCCCTTGCCCTGGAGCGTCGTGCCGATCCTGTAGGTGTCGCCGGTAATCGTGCCCACGGTATTGCCGAAGGACGACACCAGCGTCATCGCTTTGCCGGCGTCGAGGCGGTTGACGTTGGTGAAGCTGATTTGCGAGGTATCGACCGCCGCCCCGTCGAAGGTGACGTTCGTCAATGCCGAGGCGTGATCGATCAGGGCCCCGCTGTCCTTCCATTCCACGGCGCCGAAGGCCAGCTTATCCGCCTTGTTGGCCGTGGCGGTATAGGTCACGGCGCCGCCCGAGGCGGCCAGGCTGCCGTTCACGGTGCCGGTCAGCGTCACGCCGGCGACCGGCGCATAGGTATAGGCGAGGTTCTTCTCCTGCGCCGCCATATCCGCCAGCGTAGCGTTCGCCGTGAGCAGCGTCGTGCTGCCCGCCGCGATGGTCTCGGGATTCTTGAAGGAGAGGCCGGCGGCGTTCACCGTGGCGTTGGTGAAATCGTAACCCGCGGCGCTGGCGTCGCGCGCCGTGCCCCAGGTCATCTCCCCCAGGGTGATGTCGCTGACGGCGAAATCGCTCCGGGCATAGACGAGGCGCTTGCCGTCGGCCGACGCCTTGACGCCCCTCGACTCGGCCCCGGTCAGGGTGACGCCGTTCACCGTGTCGGAGCTTTCCGTGTCCGCCGCGTATTTCAGCGCGCCGGTAATATAGTTGTCGTTGAAAAAGCTCGCTGTCGTCGTGGTCAGAATCTCTTTCTCCCCGCCCGCGGCAAGCGTCGGGGCAGTAAAGCCCGCTGCCGTGATGGCGTTGGCGGCGAGGTTCGATGTCCAGCCCGTCAGGGCCACTGTCGTGCCGTTCCAGTTCGTGAGGTTCACGCCGGTCAGCTTCTTGCTGCCGAAGGTATAGTTCACGGCGCCCGCCGTCGTCGCCACCGTGCCCGACAAGGTGCCGGAGAGCGTCGCGCCGCTCATCGTCGCGCTGAAATCCTGCGAATGCGCCGCGCCGGTGACCGTCTTGTCCGCCGTGAGGTTCGTGGCGCCCGAAAGCAGCGTCATGTTGCCGGTGGCCGCTTCGGGATTCGAGAAAACGAGGTTCGTGGCGTTCACCGTCGCCACGTTGGTGAAGTCGTAGCCCGTCCCGCTGGCGTTGCGTCCCGTGCCCCAGGTCATTTCCCCGAGGGAAATGACCGTGACGCCCGTCGCGCCATCTACGCAGTAGGTCAGCTTCTTGCCGTCGGTGGACGCCTTGACGCCGCGGGCGGCGCCGCCGGAGATCGTCACGCCGTTCGCCGCGCTGGTGAAGGTGCTTGAAGCGTCGTATTTCAGCGCGCCGGTGATATAGGCGTCGCTGAAAAAGTTGTCCGTATTCGTCGTCAGGATGTCCGTCGTCGCCGTTGGGGCGGTGAAGTCCGTCGCCGTGATGGAGTTGGCGGCAAGGCCCGACGTCCAGCCTGTCGGGACCGCCGCCGCCGTGCCGTTCCAGTTCGCAAGGTTCACGCCGGTCAGCGCCGTGCCCGTGGCCGTGTAGCCGAGGGTGTTGGCCGTGCGCGTCACGTTGCCGGAGAGCGTCGCCGTCAGCGTCGCGCCGCTGGCCGTCTGCGTGAAGTCCTGCGTATGGGCGATATTCGTCCCCGTCAGCCCCGTCGCCCCCCCCAGCAGCGTCATGGAATCGCCCACACCGATAGACTGGGGCGTATCAAAACTGAAGCTGCTGATAGCGGTGCCCTCATCGAAGGTGTAGCCGCTTCCCGCCGCCAGCGTCAGCACCGTGCCATTCCTGTTCCAAGCCACAGTACCGAGGGAAATCGTGTCCACATAGTTCCCATCATGGATCGTATAGTTGACCTTGGAAAAATTGTCCGCGAGAAAAACGGTATGTGCGCCTGTCCGATAATTCAGCGTCACGCCGCTTAACGTGTTGCTACCTGTCGTGGCCGCCTGGATGACGACGCCCTGATTTGTGCCGTTCAGCGTCGCTGGGTTCGTTTTGGTTGCGTCGTTGTATGACAGCTTCAGCGCGGAAAAATTGCTTGCCGCGCCCTCCAGCAGCGTCATGGTGCCGCTGGTCACGGCGTTGAAGGTGTCGGCGTTGGCGAAGGTCATGGCCGAAATGTCCAGCGCGCCGGAATTCGTGAAGCCGCTCGTCGCCTTCAGTACGGGAACGGTCGTGCTCCAGTTGACCTGATGGAGCACGATTTTGTTAAACCTGTCCACCTGCTTCACCGTGTTGTTGACCGTGGTGAAATTGCCCGCATTGTCCAAAGCGTAGCCCTGCCACGGGGCAAGGGCGACGCCGGGAACAATCTGCTCAGTCGTTCGTGTGCCGCCGAGATGAAGCTCGTTGTCGCGGTGGATGTACATTCTGTCCGTGCTACTACCCCAACCGAAAAGGCTTACATTTTCCATCGCCGTCGTCCCGTAAAGATTGACGGTGTTATTGTATGCTTTATTATTATCTACCAATTCACTGCTTGCTTTGTCATATGCGGCGTAAATCGTGGCGGCTTTCAAGAAATTCGTGCCTTTGGCGGCGCTTCCGGCAATCGTGACCGTGTTGCCTATTAACTCATTGTATTGAGATGTACCGCTACCGCCTTCATATCGGCCATAAGCGCCGTAAACCGTGGCTTTGTCCGTGAACTTGCTGTCGGAAATCACCACCGCGTTGTTTTGGATTGGTTTGATTCCCCCATTGTTGGTATAATCCGAGCCGTACAGCGTCACGCCGTCGCACTTGAAGGTCGCGTTGCTCATGTTCAGCGTGTAGCCGCTCAATTTGTTGTTTCCCGCCTTGAAGCGCGTCCATTCCGTGCCCCATTTGCCGCCGCTGACATTCAGCGTCTTGTTATTATCGGTTACTGTCACCGTCGCGCCGGGATAGCCGGAGGCGGGATGGGCCGCCCCCGAAGAATCAATATAAAGCGCCTTCGCCCCCTCGACGCTCCCGCCCGCCAGCCACAGCGCGACGCAAAGCGCCAGCGCCAGCTCCTTCTTCCTGCGGAACCCGCCTTTGCGTGTCCCATTCCTTTGGACATTGTGCGTCTTTTTCATGCTGCATTGCTCCTTTGTGAAAAAATCCCGGAGTAAAATCCGTTTTCCGGATTGTAATATTTTTGCGCAACACGTTGGGTTCTTTTTCAAATTCTTCTCGCACATTTTGGAGGTGCCCGAAGGGCGGAGGGAGGGGCACCGCACTGGGCTTTGCGGAATCTTTAATTTCCGCGTAAAGCTCGGCTTTGGCTCCGCGAGCCTCCCAGCGAGGGAGGTGGCGAGCTTGCGAGCCGGAGGGAGGGACACCGCATGACGCTTTTAGTAAAGCGTAAGTTCTCGCGAAAATCTTCAAGTAAAGTGTCAGTTCTCGCGAAAATCTTCAGGCAAAGCGTCAGTTCTCGCGAAAATCTTCAGGCAAAGCGTTCGTTCTCGCGGCCCTTCAGGTTAGGTTATAGCAGACGTTACGTCCGCTGGCGCCCTCTCCCCGGAGGGGTTTATTATCTCACAGTGGCCTTTTGTGTGTCACAATCGATGAAAAAATTATCGGACTTCGCCGGTTTCCTTCTTTCGCTTATTTTATCATGCCAGCCGAAATGTCGCAATCGTCGAATTCTTTATGCCCGGTACATGCGCAGGATCATGTTTTTCAGGAGCTCCAGCTCCCCCGTCATGTCCTTTTCATGCTCCGGCGGATAGACCAGCCCCTCCGCGAATTTTTCTGCGGCGGACAGCATGATATACATGATGGTGGGGAAGAATTCCGTTTCCGGCAGCCCGAGCTTCAGAGTGCCGTCCTGCTCCGCCTTTTGGTACACCGCGTGGAATTTCCGGGCGAATCCGTCCACCACCGCGTTGTAGACGGCCAGGTCCTCCTTCGGCACGTTCTCGTGCCGGATATAGGTCTCGAAGTTGCGGACGAAACGCAGGACGTCTTTGTGGTTCTGGTAGAGGTCGATGAAGCAGTCGAGGAAGAAGGCCAGTTCCTCGGCGGCGTTCATGGCGTCGCCGCCCCGGGCGCGGTACATCTTTTCCACCTTGCGGGCGTATTTCTTCCATTTATCGGCGCCGATGGCGACGACGAGGGCGGTCTTCGTCCCGAAATAGCGGTAGAGGGTTTTGTAACCGAGGCCCGCGGCTTTGGCGATTTCTTTCATGGTGGCGATTTCGATGGTCTTTTCCGAGAAGACGCGGAAGCCCACGGTCAGCATTTTTTCCCGGCGCTCGGCCATTTCTCTTTCGTCCTTTTCCGGATTACGCATGGCAGTCTCCTTTTTCCCGGGCGTTTTGGATTGTATTGGCCGGCGTGACAGAATGACCGACGCTCCGGCCCGGTCTTGTTTTCAAATGAATTATAGCATATTTTCCTTATTATTTCGAAGGTTTTTCCGGAAAAGGGGGTACCGGATCCCGACGCGAACCGTTCCTTCCTTGCCGCGTGCTTGAAAAAACAGGCTGCCACATCACTGTGGCAGCCTGTTTTTTCGCGTCCGGAGGCGACTTCCGGGGGCGGCGCCCAAGCGGAAAGCGCGGTGCTATGTCCCCGTTCACGCATCCGCCTCCCGGAGCTCGCCGCTCTGATAGGCGTCGAGCAGCCGGCGGAGGTCGGCGATCTCGGCTTTCATGGCGGCGCCTTCATCGGTGTCGCCGATGGTGGAGTTATAGGATTGCAGCTCGACGGTCTCGGAGACGGACTCGATATCGCGGTTTTCCTTCAGCGCCGTGCGGACGTCGGCAATCTGCTTATGAGCCAGGAGCCGCAGGCCGCGGGAATTGGAAATCAGCGTGAAGCCGGAAAGGCCGGTCTTCTTATGATAAGCGTGGCAGAAACCACCGTCGATGACGATGGTGCGGCCGTTGGCCTTGACCGGGCTCTGGCCTATTTTCACCGGTACGTGGCCGTTGATGATATGGCCCCGTGCCGGGTCGAGATCAAACTCCCGGAGCAGCCGCTCGCTGGTGGCCGGGTCGTTCTGCCAGGTAAAGTAAGCGTCGTCCGGCTCCTCCCAGGTGCTTTCGTCGTCCACCAGCATCCGCTCGAAGGTCTTGAACTCGCGGCCCGAGAACGGCGACAGGCGGCCGCACCAGAAATACCACATATAGTCCAGAGATTTCTGGTCGCGCTTCAGCCAGGCGTCGCGGCAGACGCTGTCCACGAAGTCGAGGTAAGCCCGTCCCGAGAGCGTCTGCCCGTCCAGGGTGACAGCGGTGAAGGAGCCATCCTCCTGCATGGGGACGCAGGCGTGGAACAGCAGGTTGCCGTTGAACCGCGTATAGACGCTGCCCTTGCGGTAGAGGAAGTCGATATGCCGGTGCAGCGGTTCGCTTTCCAGGAACGAGGAGCGAAGTTCGGCCATGATGGCGGATTCCACTTCGGACAGGCGGTAGGGGTCTTTGGGGTCGATGGTGGGGAATCGCTTCTGATTCAGCTCGTATTCCTTTCCCTCGATGGTAACGGTGCCCCGGCCATAATCAATGCGGTCGAGCAGGGCCCGCTCGTCCATCAGGAACTCCGGACGCCGCTTGATGATCTGCCCCTCCAGCTTGAACATGATCAGCGAGATGGCGCGCTCCGCCGCCTTCACCGGCTCCTCGTCGGGATACAGCTGCGCCGCCATCAATGACAAGGGGCGCAATCCGATGGCATAGCCCTTTTCCAGGACGTCGGTGTTGTAATAGCGAAGATTGTTGCGGACCACGTTGGCAATGGAGGCTTCCGAGCCGCAGGCGGCGCCCATCCAGAGAATGTCGTGGTTGCCCCATTGGATATCGAGGTCATGGTAACGCATGATCTGGTCGAGGATAGCGTCGGGTCGCGAGCCCCGGTCGAAGAAATCCCCGACGATGTGGAGCCAGTCCACGGCCAGACGCTTGACGAGAACGGTGAAAGCGACGATGAACTCCGCTCCGCTGCCGCAGGCGACGATTTCTTTCAGGAGCCGTTTGTGGTAGATGAACTGGGCCGGATCCGCCTCGGGCCGGGTGCTCATGAGCTCGACGATGACCGAGTCGAAGCGGGCCGGAATGAAGCCCCGCACCTTTTCCAGCGGGTACTTGAAGGACATCAGCTTGGCCAGATCCAAAAGACGCGCCAGATTAATCCCGTACCATTCCGGCGTAATCCGGTCCTCCGCCGTAAGCTGCTCGATCTTTTCCCGCGGATAATAGATGAGAGTACAGAACTCCGCCTGCTCCTGGGAGGAAAGCCGGGTGCCGAAGACGTACTCGACCTTTTCCCGGATGACGCCGGAGCAGTTGTTCAATATGTGGAAGAACGTCCCGTATTCGCCGTGCAGGTCGCTCATGAAATGCTCGATGCCTTTGGGCAGTTCCAGCTCCGCCTCGAGATGGATCAGCCGCTCGCAGACGGCTTCCACAGTCGGATATTTCTCCGCCAACAGCCGAATATACCGCTCCTCCGGCACCGTGCCCCACGAATTCGCTGCTTTTGCCTCCAACGTCCCCGCCTCCTTATATGCTGTCCGAAAATATTTTCTTTCATTTTACCACGAAACGGGATTTTTCGATAGGGAGGGGGGAGAAAAAGGCGAAAGCGTTTTTCTCTGACGACACCGACAAAGAAGTCCCGGCAATTTCCCTGACGTTTTCCCCAAGCATCTTCTCGTTGTTCACCCGGAGCCAGGAAGGGGAAAGATTTTTCGAACGTCCCCGATGCCTGGCTCCAGGAGAGATTCGATGAAGGCAACAAACGTCCGCGAAAGTGTCCTGGCGGCAAAACACCATTTGCGGCGCGTCATTCAAAACCGTTACCCTTGGCCTGACAATTCGCCGGCAAAAAACGCCACGAAAAAATCTCCCGTGATTTTTCGTGGCGTTTTTCGTTTCATACGCTTTCCGATGGGAACGAGTCGGGCGAAAGAGCGCTTGCGCTATGGCAGCTTTCGGACGTTGGCTCTCCGTGGTATAATGGGATAGACGGCGAAAGGAGGGACGACCTTGTTTAGGGAGAGCGATCATTTCCGGCAGCGTCGCCCTGACTGGGCACGTCTTGAAGTGTATGGATTCCGGAAGCGCGACGGGGGGTACCGGATCGAGAGGGAGTTTTTCGACGGCTTCCGGGCCGGGATTGATGTGAGCCGGGAGGGCGTTGTTACCGGACGGGTGGTTGACCGGGAGACGGGGGAGGAGTATCTGCCTCTGCGGTCGCCGGAGGCGGTGGGGCCTTTTGTCGGGAAGGTCCGGGCTGCCTACGGGGCGCTGCTGGACGAGATTGCCGCCGCCTGCTTTACGGCGGTGCCATTCCTCTCGTTCCAGGCGAACCGTCTGCAGACAGCGTTGCGGGAACGATTCGGCGACGCGCCCGATTTCCCGTTTGCCAGGTGCCCGGGCTACGGCGTTTTCCGTTGTCCCGGCAACGGCAAATGGTACGGCCTCATCCTGACGGTTCCCCGGGGGCGTCTGGAGCGTGGGGCGGAGGGCGACGCGGCGCGGGAACTGATGGAGATCGTGAATCTGAAGGTCGCCCCGGAGAGCCGGGAGAAAGTGCTGGAAAGGGACGGCGTCTATCCCTGCTATCACATGAACCGCGTCCATTGGGTCAGCGTCGCTTTGGATGATCGTCTGTCAGACGAGGAGATATTGGCGCTGCTGGCGGCGAGCCGCGCTATGGTGGCAGGGGGCGCGGAACGCCCGGCGGGAAGGGCGCGGCGGACGGGGGAGGCGGTTTCCTGGATTGTGCCCGCGAATCCCCGGCGGTATGACGTGGCCCGGGGGTTTCGGGAGAACGGCGGCCGGTTGGACTGGACGCAGACGGCGTCGGTCAGTCCCGGCGACGAGGTTTTCCTGTATTTCGGGGCGCCGGTTTCCTCGGTGCTGTTTCGCTGCGCTGTTCTGGCGGTCAATCTGCCCGACCGGGAGCGGCCGGGCAAGCGTCGCATGACGATTGAGCGGCGGGCTGTTTTTCCATCGGGGCGGTTTCCGCTGGCGTGGCTGCGGCAGGGAGGCGTGCGGAGCGTTCGGGCGGCTCGCCGGCTGTCGGAGGAACTGGCCCGGGTGATGCGGGCGGCGGCCGGGGAACACGACAGCGGCCGGGCGGGCGCGCCTGACACGAACGCCCGCGGGCGGCAATAAAAAACCCCGCCGCAGATGCGACGGGATTCAGTCATCCTATGATTCACTTCGCCAGGGAATTGACCTTGAGCGCCAGACGCGATTTCTTGCGGGCCGCGTTGTTCTTGTGATAGACGCGGTTAGCCGCCGCCTGGTCGATGGTCTTGCAAGCCACCCGCAGGAGGTCTTTCGCCTCATCGGCGTTGCCCGCCGCGACGGCATCGAGAACCTTGCGGGAAGCCTTCTTCACGCGCGTCTTCTCCGCGACGTTCTTCGCGTGGCGCTTGGCGTCGGTTTTAACACTCAAAACAGATGATTTGATGTTCGGCAAATACTTCACCCCCTGCCTGTGGATTCTGCGAACCGGGCCCGCCAGCGGCGGCCCTTTGACTCAACTACCACGACATTATAACATGGCGGAAATGAAAAAGCAACTATATTTTGTGGTCGGCGGCCGGGAAAACGGAAAAGCCGGGGGGCCGTTGCCGGTCCGCATGATCGGTTCACGTTTTTTTATAGTTGCCGGAGGAAGGTTCAGATGATATGATGGATTTCGTTGCCATTGATTTCGAAACGGCGACGCGATGGCCGGATTCGGCCTGCAGCGTCGCGCTGGTGGAGATTCGGGACGGAGAAGTGGCGGGCTCCTATTACTCGCTGATCCGGCCGCCGGGCTGCCGGTTTGACACGCGCAATATCCGCATCCACGGCATCACGCCGGAGATGGTGGAGGGAGAGCGCGACTTTTCCGGGGTCTGGCCGGAGCTGATGGCGCGGCTTGCCGGCCGCGTCGTCGTCGCGCATAACGCGCCTTTCGACATGAATGTGCTGCGTCATTCGCTGCAGCGTTGCCATTTACCGGCGCCGGCTTTCCGGCAGTGCTGCACGGTGCAGATCGCGCGGCGGGCCTGGCCGGACCTGCCCAATCACCGGCTCGATACCGTCGGGGACTTCCTGCGCGTCGGCTTCCGGCATCACAACGCGCTGGAGGACGCCCGGGCCTGCGCCATGATTCCGCTGGCCGCGGCCCGGCAATGCGGCGCGGACAGTCTGGAGGAGCTGTCGCGGCGGCTGAAAGTGAATATCAGGCCGTTTTCCTGAAGACGGCTTATTGCAGAGAGGGAGATGGAACGTGACGAAGGAACTGCCGGTTGGCGAGGGGGAAATGGTGGAGCTCCGGGTCGAGGGACTGGGGCCTGGCGGCGAAGGCGTCGCCCGTCACGAGGGATTCACGGTGTTCGTGCCGGAGGCTTTGCCGGGCGAGACGGTCCGGGCGCGAATCGTCCGGCGGAAGAAGAATTACGCCGTGGCGGCCGCCGAGACCTGGCTGTCGGAGAGCCCGGACCGGGTGGTGCCGCGTTGTCCTGTTTACGCGGACTGCGGCGGCTGCCAGTTGCAGCACCTGTCGTATCCGGCGCAGCTTCGCGCCAAGCGGCAGCAAGTCGCGGATGCATTGGCTCACATCGGCCGGCTGTCGGACGTCCCGGTCCTTCCGGTTCTGGGGGCGGATTCACCCTGGAACTATCGAAACAAGGTCCAGTTCCCGGTGGGCCGGGACCGGGGCGAGATCGTCATCGGCTGCTTTGCCCGGGGCACGCATACCATCATTGACACCGGGCGCTGCTTTATTCAGGCAGCGGGCAATAACGACGTCGTCAATGCCGTGCGCGATGCGGTGCGGGAATTCCGCGTCCCCGTTTACGATGAGGACCGTCACATCGGCGTCCTGCGCCACGTGGTGGGCCGCGTCGGGCAGGACGGCAGCCTGATGGTCGTCCTCGTCACCGCCGTCCGGGAGCTCCGGCAGGCCAAGGGCATCGTTGCTTTCCTGCGCCGCCGTCTGCCGCGGCTCGTCAGTGTCCAGCAGAATATCCAGACGTATCGCAACAACGTTATCCTGGGTCGCGAAACGCTTCTCCTCTGGGGAAAGGACGCGATTCGCGACCGGATTGGCCGGCTGTCCTTCCGCATTTCGCCGCGTTCCTTCTTTCAGGTCAATACCCGGCAGGCGGAAGTCCTCTACGGGAAAGCGCTGGAATACGCCGGGCTCACGGGGCAGGAAACCGTAATCGACGCTTACTGCGGCACGGGAACGATTTCGCTCTTTCTGGCCCAGCGGGCGCGAAAGGTTTACGGCATCGAGATCGTCAAGCCGGCCATTTTCGATGCCCGCCGGAACGCCCGGGACAACCACGTCAGAAACGCCGAATTCATGGTCGGCGACGCGGCGGCGGTTATGCCGCAGCTCTATCGGAACGGCATCCGCGCCGACGTCGTTGTCACCGATCCGCCCCGCGCCGGCTGTACGCCGCCGGTGCTGCAAACCTTCGCCGCCATGCGCCCCCGCCGTATCGTGTACGTTTCCTGCAACCCGGCCACCCTGGCCCGGGACCTGGCCATTCTCAACGAGTCCGGTTACCGGGCGGCCGAGGTACAGCCGGTGGATATGTTCCCCATGACCAGCGCCGTGGAAAGCGTGGCCTTGATAGAGCGCGCCGGGGAAGACGAGGGAATTGCGCCTGTGACCGGGCGGGGGAGAGAGCGGAAATGAAGTATGGCGAGTTCATGGCGGCGCTTCGCCTGAAGGGACCGAAGCCGGTCTATCTTTTGGCGGGGGAAGAGCCGTATTATATCCAAAAAGCGGAGGCGGCGGTCCTGGCGGCGTTGCTGCCGGAGGAGGCGTCCCGGCGGGAATTGGTACAGATATTCGACAGCGACCCGTCACCGGCGGACCTCATCGGGCTGATTGAGACGGCGCCGTTTTTCGCCGGGAAGAACGTGATCCTGATCCGGGGCACGAAGTTGTTCAATGAGAAGAAGAGCGCCGCCGGCGCGCCGCCGAAGGAGAAGAAGGCGAAGAAGGGGCCGTCGGAGCGGGCGATGGAACGGCTCCTGGCGCTGCTCCCGGCCATGCCGGAAACGAGCTGCGTGATCTTCGAGTCGGGGGCGAAGCCGGACAAGCGACGCAAGATATACAAGGCGGTGGAAAAGGGCGGCGCGGTGCTGGACGCCGAGCCGGAGCGCGCCTGGACCATCGACGGGTGGCTGCGGGATAAGCTCACGTCGCTGGGCCGCCGGCTGGACCGGGAGGCGAAGGCGTATTTCCTGGCGGCGGTGGGAATGATGCAGCCGATTTCTCTGGGATTCCTCGACCAGGAGCTGGAGAAACTGGCCCTTTACACGCCGGAGAAGGTGTTCACCCGCCGCGACATGGAGCGGGTTTTCGCCAGCGTGCCGGAGGTGTCCGGCTTCTCGTTGCTCGACGCGGTCAGCGCCCGGGACGCGCGAAAGGCGCTGACGATCCTCGAGCGCCAGATCAAAGAGGGCGTTTTTCTGCCGCTGATCCTGGCGGGACTGGCCCGCCACGTGCGCCAGCTCTGGCAGGCAAAGACGCTCCAGGCGCGGGGCCTGCGCGGTAAGGCGCTGGGGGCGCCGCTGGAGCTCAATCCCTACATCGCCGAGAAGCTGGGAAAGGCGGCGGAGGCCTTCGATGAAGCGGTGCTGCGTCGTGTGTTCCTGAAGCTCACGGAGGCGGATTATCGCCTCAAGACCGGCGGCGGAGGGCCGGAGCTTTTGGAGGAAGCGGTGATCGCGCTCTGCCAATCGTGAAGTGGGCGGGGTTCCGCGCTCCTACACCTTGTTTTCAGAGAGGGGCGGCAGAATGAAAGCAGGAAACACGCGGTCAATCAAAGGAGGGATTCACATGAAAGTCCTTTTGGCGGAAGATGACGTCCGGCTGGGGAAGCTGGTCAAGTATATGCTGGAGCAGAACGGGATTTTCGTCGAGTGGGTCACCCAGGGCGACGAGATTTACGAATACGCGACCTATGACGAATACGACGTCCTGATCCTGGACTGGATGATGCCGGGCGAGAGCGGCGTGGACGCCTGCAAGCGGCTTCGGGAGGCGGGCTATGAGAAGGCCATCCTGATCCTGACGGCCCGGGACGCCGTGGAGGACCGGGTGACCGGCCTCGACGCCGGGGCTGACGATTACCTCATCAAGCCTTTTGAGAAAGCGGAGCTCCTGGCGCGCCTGCGGGCGCTGGCCCGGCGCAGCAGCCAGAAAATCCAGCAGGACGTGGTGCAGGTGGGCGAGTTCACGCTGAACCGCACCGCGAAGGTCCTGAAGAAGCAGGATCAGGTCATTCAGCTCTCGCCGCGGGAGTTCCAGATATTCGATCTCCTGGCGCAGAATCTTGGCATCGTCGTGCCCCGGGAAATCATCCTGGACCGCATCTGGGGACTGGAAAGCGAAGTCAGTTCCAACAACATTGATTCCTACGTCAAGCTCATCCGGAAGAAGCTCGATCTCGGCGACGGCAAGACGATGATCCACACCATCCGGGGCGTTGGCTACAAACTGGAAGCGGAGTGATCCGTCTTGTCGATGAACGTCTTTCGCAACAGCCGCCGCCAGCTCACTCTCTATTACTCCCTCGTCATGGCGGTCTTCTTCATCGTCCTGATCGCGGTCATGCACTTCACCATGAAGTGGGCCGTTTCCTCGGAGCAGGCGCGGGAGCTCATGGATATGGCGAAGAGTGTTGCCCACGGGCAGGCCGTCCTGATCCAGCACCCGGAGCTCCGCTTCGAGGAAGGTTTCGACATGAAGAGCGGCCAGGATCGTCTGTTCTTCTACGTGTTCGACGACGAGGGGCGGCTGGTGAATTTCTCCCGTTCCTCCTTCTTCCTCGAGCCCTTCGTCCTCGACATCATCAAGAGCTGGCCGAACCATGAGGAAGAACCGGGCGACGTGGCGGTGTTCAGCCAGACGATCAAGGGGCGCGCCGTCCGCGCCATGCTGACGGCCTATCCCATCGTCATCGAAGAGGAACAGATCGGCATGGTCTACGTGGGCAAGGAGGTTTCGGCGGTTTACAAGGGCCTGCAGAAATCCACCTACGCCCTGGCCGGCCTGGCGGGACTGGCCCTCGTCATCGCTACCGTGGTGGGCTGGTTCATGGCCGGCAAGGCTATCGTACCGCTGCGGGAAGCCTATGAGAAGCAGCGCCAGTTCGCGGCCGATGCCTCCCATGAGCTGCGGACGCCGCTGTCCGTCGTCATGGCCTCGGCGGAGATACTGGAGAGCGACGCTTCCATCACCTCGCCGTTCCTGAAGCAGGTCATCGGCGACGTCCACGACGAGGTCAAGAAGATGACGAAACTGGTCAGCGACCTCCTGGTAGTGGCCCGAAGCGACAACCAGGCGCTGAAGCTGAAGATCGGCAAGACGGATCTGGCGGCGGCGGTGGACCAGACGCTCCGGCTGATGCAGCCGCTGGCGGACAAGAAGAACATCCGCCTGCTGCGGGAGGGCGCGGAAAAGCTCACCGCCCGGCTGGACGAGCAGAAGGTGAAGCAGCTCATGCTGATCCTCGTGGACAACGCCGTGAAGTACACGCCGGAGGGCGGCTCGGTCACGGTGCGGCTGACGGAGCCGGCGGCGGGCCGGGTGGTCTTCGAGGTGCAGGACACCGGTATCGGCATCGCTCCCGAGGATCAGGAGCGCATCTTCGACCGCTTCTACCGCGTCGATAAGGCCCGTTCCCGGGAGATGGGCGGCAACGGCCTGGGGCTGGCTATCGCCCAGGAAATCGTGAACCTCCATGGCGGCACCATCAAGGTCGCCAGCACTCCCGGCGAAGGAACGACTTTCACCGTGACGCTGAAAAGCGCCCGGGAAAAATGAGGGGGGGGAGCCGGTCCTATTGTTTCTTTGACGGAACGCCGTTATAATGAAAGCAGGGTTATTCAGAAACGCGGCGAAGAGCCGCGGAAGAAAGGGGACATGTTCATGGAACTCAAGGGATCCCAGACGGAAAAGAATTTGTGGGCGGCGTTTGCCGGCGAATCGCAGGCGCGGAACAAGTACACCTATTACGCCTCGAAAGCGAAGAAGGACGGCTACGTCCAGATTTCCAACATCTTCGAGGAAACCGCGGGCAACGAGAAGGAGCACGCCAAGATCTGGTTCAAACTGGTGGCGGGCATCGGCTCGACGCCGGAGAACCTCAAAGACGCGGCGGCGGGCGAGAACGAGGAATGGACCAGCATGTACCCCGGCTTCGCCAAGACGGCCCGGGAGGAAGGTTTCGACAAGATCGCCAGGCTCTTCGACGCGGTGGCGAAGATCGAGAAGGAGCATGAGGAACGCTACAAGATGTTGCTTCTCAACATCGAACAGGACAAGGTGTTCAAGAAGAGCGAGAAGATCATCTGGCAGTGCCTGAACTGCGGCTACGTCTGCGAAGGTCCGGCGGCGCCGGAGGTCTGTCCCGTCTGTGAGCACCCGCAGGCGTACTTCCAGCAGATCGCGAAAAACTACTGAGATACGATTGACGTGAAATAAACCATTCGACGCCGGTTGCCTGCCATGCGGGGACCGGCGTCGCTTTTTTTCGCCGGGCGGGAATCAGTCGCGTTCTTACGTTTTGTTTTTTTCTTTGCCTTCCGTCATTTTTCGATTGCTTTTTCCCCGGGGAATAGAGTATAATAAAGATGGAAAAATGGATTTGCCGGTAGACCGTTCAAGGAGGAAGGGTTATGTTCACCAATGGCAGGATCCCGCGTAAAGCCAGCCGCACAGCGGCGGGCCGGGACAGGCGACAGCGTTTGGGGAGGAGTGCAGGCTCGTCCTCATTTTGGCGTGTCGCCTTTTTTGACGGGGTTGTGTCTTGATCGTTGGCGTTCGGGCTGACTCAGGGCGGATGGCTGGCAGGGCTGCTTGAGGCGAAAGGAGGGAACCGGGCCGCGAGCGGGAAAGAAAACAGGGAGACGCCGTTGCGGCGGTTTCCCGGAAACAGAGGGAAAATGAAGTTTCCCGGAAAAGGAGGACGAGTGACATGGATGTGAACACGATGGTACGCACGACGATGGGGATGGCCCAGGCGACGCAGGCTTACGGAGCCAAGGGCACCGACAAGGCGAAGGACGACGCGAAGCGCCCGGCTGCCGAGGAAGACGCAAAAGCGGAAAAGACAGAGCAGAGCGCCTACGCAGTCGATATCTCCACCGACGCCAAGGGAAAAGCGGCGGCTGCCCAGACCCCGACGGCGGAAAGCGTCGCCCAGACCGAGGGCAAGACGCATGGCGACGCGATCAAGGGCTTGTCGCCGGAGCAGGTTGACGTCCTGAAGGAAGGCATCACCAAGAGCTACGAGATCATGATCAAGACCCTGACCGAGCAGAACGCGAAGCTCCAGGGCTGGCTTGACGAAGGCATCGGCAAGCTGGATTTCGGCGGCATCCTGGTGGACGCGGACCGCTTCGCGCTGCCCGCGGTTGGCACGACGCCGGAGGAAGCGAAGGCAGCTATCAGCGAAGGCGGCGCTTACTCCGTCGACGCAGTGGCGGATCGTATCTTCGGCCTGGCGGAAATCATTGCCGGCGGCGATCCCGAGAAGCTGCAGAAGATGCGCGACGCCGTGGAGAAGGGCTTCGAGCAGGCCGGCCTCGCCTGGAAGGACGCGACCGGCGAGGATTCGATGCCGCAGATCACGAAGGATACCCACAACGAAATCAACCGGCGATTCGATGAGCTCTACGCGAAGCTCACCGGCCAGGCGCCGGAGGACGGGACCGCGGAGGAGTAAGACGGCCGTATTCCCGGTAGGATTAGCCATGAACCGGCAGGAGCGTTTTTGTTTCCTGCCGGTTTTTGTCCGGGGCGCAGGGAGCAGGGGACCGCACCGGGCCGCGTGTTCCCGACAGGGATGGTTTTCAGGGAGGAATCGATATGTTTCAGGGGATAGGGAAGGTCGGGGATTTTGCGCGTCAGCGCAATCTCCGGCTGATGATGAACCACAAGCTCGCCACCGGCGAGACGGTGGATCTGAACCGCTCGAAACCGCTGGCGGTGACCTACGTCGCGTCCGCTGCCAAACCGCGGAAATCGTCGGCGGCCGACAAGCAGCGGGTCGCGTCCATCAAGCAGAAGCTCAAGAACGGC
>JAEEGN010000171.1 GCA_016280345.1 Selenomonadaceae bacterium
CACTGGACTGTTTTCCGGGCGCTCGAACCCCCTAAAGGGGAAGGCATGCTGCCGCGCGGGAGTTTGTGGGGAGCAGTCGGGGGACCTCTCAGTCACCGACTTCGTCGGCGACAGCTCCCCTGGGAGGGGAGCCGGGGCTGCCGCGCGGTCATCCGTAGGGACGCCATAATTGGCGTCCGGAACGCGCGAGGCTGGCGGACGGGGAACCTCTCCGCCCCTTCGGGCTGCCACCTTCCCCTAAAGGGGAAGGCTGAGGTTGCTGCAGCCACTCGTAGTAACCATCTTCCTTTCCATCATCAATTATAGCAGACTAGTCAAGAATGAAGATTGTATCAGGATGTGGTCAGGATGTATCATGCTTTGGTGCGAGAGCGATTTTTTCTTGCTTTTTTCGGCAAAGAATGGGATAATAGAGCAGATTGATATTTTGCGTGCCGGTCATTCCCCGACGCGGGGGCGGGCGGCATACGATAGAGTCTAGGGGTTGTGAAATGGCTGATACAAACAAGAAGGCCGAGTATTCGGCGCTTTGCTCGCTGGCAAGCGCGATCCGGCAAATGGGGCACGCGCTGACGGAGGACGAGCTGATCGCGAAGAATTCAGGGCTCCGGGACCGGGAAGTGACATGGGACGCTCTGATCGCGGCGGCGAAGGAGCAGAATATGATTGCCGAGCTCATCCACCCGGGGGCGGAGGAACTGCGCGAGGTAAAGGTGCCGGCGGTCATCCGCTTCAAGAGCGGCGCCTACGCGATGCTGGGCGTGAATACGGACGCGTCGGTGTTTTTCCTGGATCCGGCGCAGGGGGGACAGCCCATCGCGATGCCGATGGCGTCGTTCCTGCGGGTGTGGTCGGGCGAGGTCCTGACGCTGACGCCGAAGGTGACCTGGGAGGAGATCCTGCGGCGGTACAATCTGCACTGGTTCTACGACGTAATCCTTCATTATAAGAGGGATTACATGGAAGTCTTCGTGGCGGCGTTTTTCCTGCAGCTGATGGGACTGACGGTGCCGATCTACACCCAGGTCATCATCGACAAGGTGCTGGCGAACGCGGCCTTTTCGACGATGACGGTGCTGGGCGTGGCGATGGTAATTTTCGCGTTCATGAACGCGCTGCTTTCGGGGGCGCGGACGTATCTCCTGAACCACACGACGATCAAGCTGGACGCGATTCTGGGAACGCGGCTGTTCCGCCATCTGATTTCGCTGCCGGTGCCGTACTTCGAGCATCGCCGGGTGGGCGATACGCTGATGCGCATCGGGGCGCTGAACAGTATCCGGGAGTTTTTGACGGGCACGACGCTGACGACGATCCTGGACGCGCTGTTCGCGGTGGTGTTCCTGCTGGTGATGCTGTTCTACAGCGTGAAGCTGACGCTGGTGGCGCTGATCGTGGTGCCGATGTTCGCGGTGCAGACGTTCCTGGCGATGCCGCTCTACCGGCAGAAGATCGAGGCGGTCTGGCGGGCCGGGGCGGCGCGGCAGTCGTTCCTGGTGGAGGCGGTCACCGGCATGCAGACGGTGAAGTCGCTGGCCATCGAGCCGCAGTTCGGGCGGCGCTGGGAGCGGTTGATGAACCGCCACGTGCAGACGAATTTCGATACGGCGTCTTTCGCGCTGTTGGTGAATACGGGCAACTCGATCATCCGGGCGGTGTCGTCGCTGCTCATTCTCTGGGTGGGCGGCCACATGGTGATGAACGGCGATTTCACGCTGGGCCAGCTGATCGCTTTCCAGATGATTTCCGGACAGGCCACGGGGCCGATCACGAAACTGCTGACGATGTGGCCGAACGTGCAGCAGTCGGTGCTGGCGCTGGACCGGCTCGGGGATATCCTGCATTCGGCGATGGAGCCGGTGCTGCAGCGACAGCTTTCGGATACGACGCCGATGAAGGGGGATATCGAGGCGAAGGATCTGACGTTCCGCTACCGGCTTGACCTGCCGCCGGCGCTGGAGAACGTGACGTTCTCCATCAGGGCGGGGGAGAAGATCGGCATCGTGGGGCGCTCGGGTTCGGGCAAGAGTACGCTGGCGAGTCTGGTGCAGAAGATTTATCTGCCGGACAGCGGGCTTATCACGGTGGACGGGCTGGATATCCGTCAGCGGGAGTATCCGTGGCTCCGGCGTCAGATGGGCGTCGTGATGCAGGACAATTACCTGTTTGACGGCAGCATCCGCGAGAATATCGCGGCCGGGCGGCCGGCGGCGTCGATGGCGGAGATCATGCAGGCGGCACAGATCGCCGGGGCCCATGATTTCATCCTGGAGCTGGACGAGGGCTACGACACGAAGGTGGGCGAGCGCGGGACGACGCTGTCCGGCGGTCAGCGCCAGCGCATCGCGATAGCCCGGGCGCTGCTGCTGAATCCGCGGGTGATGATTTTCGACGAGGCGACGAGCGCGCTGGACTACGAGTCGGAGCGCATCGTGATGAAGAATCTGGAAGAGATTGCCGGGGACCGGACGATGCTGATCATCGCCCACCGGCTGACGACGGTGGAGAAGTGCGACCGCATCCTGGTACTGGATCACGGGCATATCATCGAGCAGGGAACCCACGCGGAGCTCATCGCGCAGGGCGGCATGTACAAAAAACTCTATGAGCAGCAAGAGGTAGGAGCATGACGATCAAAGAGCTTTGGCGGAAATTCATAGACGGGGACAAGGAAGGCAAGGAGACGGAGTTCCTGCCGTCCATCCTGGAGGTGACGGAGGAGCCGCCGTCCCCGGTGGGCCGGCTGGTCCTGTGGACGATCGTGGCGATCCTGGTCGTCGGTACGATCTGGCTGTTCGTCGGCGAGGTGGACGAGGTCGCGGTGGCCCCGGGCAAGGTATTGCCGGTGGGCAACGTGAAGATGATCCAATCGCCGAACAAGGGAACCATCAAGGAAATCTACGTCAAGGACGGCGACGTGGTGAAGGAGGGCCAGCCGCTGCTGGAGCTCGACACGACGAAGACGCAGGCGGACGTGGACCAGTTCCGCAAGCAGACGGCCTACTACGGCATGACGGTGGACCGGCTGACGGCGGAGATGAACGATCAGCCCTTCGTGCCGCCGGTGTCAAAGGATCTGGAGAAGAAGGACATTGATTCCCAGATGGCACTCTACCAGAGCCGCCGCAAGAAGCTGGCGGCGGACCAGCAGAAGCTGGACGCGACGATTTCCCAGGTGGAGGCGTCTATCCGTTCCAGCGAGGCCCAGGTGTCGAAGTACGAGGCGATGCTGGCGGTGGCGCAGGACAAGGAGAACCGGTTGGAGGAACTGTTCCATACCGACGCGGTGTCGTACTTCCAGCTTTTGGAAGCGCGGGCGACGCGAGTGGAGTATCAGCAGAACCTGGAGGCGCTGCGCCACGACGTGCTGCGCGAGACGGCCCGGCTGCGGGAGGCGCAGGACGCCAAGGCGACGACGGATTCCGCCTATCGCCAGGAGACGATGACGATGCTGGTGGAGGCGAAGCGGCAGTATAACGCTTACGCCGAGGAACTCAAGAAGGCGCTGGAGACGAACCAGCGCTCGACGATCACGGCGCCGGTGGAGGGCCGGGTGAACCAGCTTTCCGTGCACACGCTGGGCGGCGTGCTGTCCGAGGGTCAGGCCATCATGATGGTGGTGCCGCTGGACGCGAAGATGGAAGTCGAGGCCTACGCCGACAACAAGGATATCGGTTTCATCGAGGTCGGCCAGGAGGCCGAGATCAAGGTGGAGACGTACAATTTCCAGAAGTACGGCATGGTGAAGGGCGTGGTGGAGGAAATCAGCCCCGACGCCATCGACAACCGCCAGGATAAGGACAAGGACAAGAAGTACCGCATCGTGCTGAACGTGACGAACGATACCAGCGGCATCGCGATTTCGCCGGGCATGAACGTGACGGCGGAGATCAAGACGAAGAAAAAGCGCATCATCGACTTCTTCCTCGATCCGTTCCGCAAGTATAAGGACGAGGCCCTGAGGGAGAGATGAGTATGCAGAACGTAGATACGGCCCTCGCCTGCCTGGTGGAGATCGCGGCGCATTTCTCGCTGCCGGCGGAGATGAGCCAGCTGGAGCGGGCCTATATCGTCGATGAGAACGGCGTCGATACGACGACGCTGCTCAAGGCGGCGAAGGAACTGGGCCTGAAGGCGCGGCTCTTCCCCGGGGTGACCATCGAGCGGCTGCGGCGGATGCCGAGGCCGCTGGTCTGCCGCCTGCAGAACGGGAATTTCGTGGTGGTGCAGGGGCTCGACGAAGAGAAGGCGGCGCTGTTCGACCCGGCGTCGGAGCATCCGCGCTACCTGACGCCGATGGCGAACTTCGAGCAGCTCTTCACCGGCGACGTGATTCTGTTCGCCAAGCATTTCTCGGTGGAGTCGCTGACGCGGAAAGTGGAGGCTTTCGGCTTCCGCTGGTTCCTGCCGGTGGTGTCGAAGTACAAGAAATTCCTGCTCCGGGTGCTGTTCATCTCGCTGATCATGCAGATGTTCGGGCTCCTGACGCCGCTCTTTACCCAGACGATCATCGACCGGGTGCTGACGCATCACAGCACGTCGACGATGGACGTGCTGATCATCGGCATGATTTTGGTGCAGATCTTCCAGTACTGGATGGAGGCGCTGCGAAGCTATCTTTTCATCAACACGACGAACAAGATCGACGTGACGCTCTCGGCGCACCTGTTCAAGAAGATTACCGAGCTGCCGGCGAAGTTCTTCGACAAGTGGCAGGTCGGTGAAATCGTGGCCCGCATGGGGCAGGTGGAGACGATCCGGCAGTTCCTGACCGGTCAGGCGCTGACGGTGGTGCTGGACATCGTGTTCTCGGTGGTCTATCTGACGGTCATGTTCATTTACAGCAGCACGCTGAGCTATATCGTCTGGGCGACGATCCCGCTCTACGTCGTGCTGAACGCCCTGGTGGCGCCGATTTACCGGCTGCGCATCAACGAGCAGTTCCTGCTGGGGGCGGAGGCGTCGGCCTTCACCGTTGAGGCGGTGACGGGGGTCCGCACCGTCAAGACGATGGGCGTGGAGCAGACCTTCGTGGAGCGCTACGAGGCGGTGCTGGCGCGGCTCCTCAAGAGCACGCTGTCGCTGCTGAACCTCTCGAACGTGACGCAGTGCATCAGCATTTTCCTGTCGCTGATCTTTGACGTGGCGATTCTTTGGATCGGCGCTTACTACGTCATGCAGAAGGCGCTGACGGTGGGCGAATTGATCGCGTTCCGCATGATGGCGGGGCTGGTCATCGGCCCCATCCTGCGGCTGGTGAACCAGTGGCAGGCGTTCCAGCAGCTCTGGGTGGCGATGGATCGTCTCGGCGATATCATGGACGAGAAGAGCGAGCCGGCCTTCGATCCGAACCGGACGACGCTGCCGAGCCTGCGGGGCGAGATCGTCTTCGACAACGTGAGTTTCCGCTACAACGCTGACGGCAAGAACGTGCTGACGGACATCAAACTCCGTATCCCGCCGGGGGCGCGGGTGGGCCTGGTGGGCCGCTCGGGCTCGGGCAAGAGTACGATCGCCAAGCTGATCCAGCGGCTCTATGTGCCGGACAGCGGGCGCATCCTGATCGACGGGGTGGACATCGCCCAGGTGGAAACGGCCTGGCTGCGCCGCCAGATCGGCGTGGTGCTGCAGGAGAACTTCCTGTTCGCTGGGACCATCCGCGAGAACATCGCCATCATGAAGCCGTCGGTCGATGAGGCAACGGTGGAGCGGGCGGCGAAGCTGTCGGGGACGGACGAGTTCGTGCAGGAGATTCCCCAGAAGTACGAGGCCTTCGTGGGCGAGCGGGGATCGCTGCTCTCGGGCGGCCAGAAGCAGCGGGTGGCCATTGCCCGGGCGCTGCTCCTCGACCCGCGCATCCTGATCTTCGACGAGGCGACCAGCGCCCTCGATACCGAGAGCGAGCGCCTGATCCTCAAGAACATCGGCCAGATCGCCGCCGGGCGCACGACGCTGATGATCGCCCACCGGCTGTCCACGGTGAAGGATTGCGACGTGATCCTGGCCATGGACAAGGGGAAGATCGTCGAGTACGGCACCCACCAGCAGCTTTTGGAGAACAAAGGGTACTACTATCATCTGTACGCTTCGCAGGAAGATTGAAGATTGCAAAGAAAAGCCGCGGCCCGCGCGAAAGGGCCGCGGCTTTTTCGGCGGGAAGCGAGCCGGATGAGAAGCCTTCCCCTTTAGGGGCGTAACATGCCAGTGGCATGGTACGGGCGAGCAAAGCGAGCCGGATGAGGTTCCACTAACGTAACGATTTACGCAAAGCGAAGGGCAGTACACCTCACCCACCGCTCCTAAAGGGAAGGGCATAGATCAGCCCGTAGGGCTGACGATGAGAAGCCTTCCCCTTTAGGGGAAGGTGGCGAGCAAAGCGAGCCGGATGAGGTTCCACTAACGTAACGGTTTACGCAAAGCGAAGGGCGGTGCATCTCACCCACCGCTCCGCGGTCTCCGTGACAGTTGAAGTTTTTGCTTCCGGCGACAGCCCCTGACATCGCACCTTGTTATCAAAATCGTTTGCCTTGACGGAAGAGAGGGGGAGCGCTATAATGAGTTGAGTATATAGATTTATACGCATAAAGGGAGTACGCATAATGACGCCGCGCGAAATGGAAGCGGAGATTTTGCAGGACGGCTGGCAACTGGCTGATATTGACAGTTCACATCATCATTACAAACATCCGAAAAAGCCGGGAAAGGTAACGATACCATTTCACTCCCGGCCCAAAGACCTGGACAGGAAAACCGTCAACTCCATTCGCAAACAGGCAGGGTTGAAATAAAGGAGGATCAGGCTATGCTTAGTGTTTACCCGGCGATTTTCTTTCGCGAGAAAAACGGGCATTACTCGGTCGTGTTTCCGGACCTGAACCATCTGGCCACTTGCGGCGACGATATGAATGAAGCGATGGCGATGGCAATAGACTGTCTGGCGGGATATATTTACTCCGAGCGAAAGGACGGGAACAAGATACCAGCGCCGACACCGCTTGACAAGGTGGATATACACTGCGAGGATGATGAAGGGGACGAATACGGAGAAAGCGACCGGTTCCTTACGCTGGTTTCAGTCAATGTGGAAGAATATGCCCGCAGCCATTTCGATAAGGCCGTTCGCAAATCCCTGACGGTTCCCAGATGGCTCAATGATTTGGCTATCAGCAGGAAGATCAATTTCTCGAAGGTACTCCAAAAAGCCCTCAGGCAAGAGCTGGGGCTGGAATCGTAATGGCTCCCGGCGAGGGAGGTGTCCGAAGGGTGGAGGGAGACCCACCGCACTACGCTTTACGCAAACTGTCAGTTTTCGCGTAAAGCGTCAGGCTTGTTTTACGCTAACCGTCAGTTCTCGCAGGCCATTCACTTCATCCTGAACTAAAACTTCCCATATAGAAAGTAATGGCAACTGCTTGAAAACAAAGGGTACTGGGGGATAAAACGCTTCCTAGGAGCCGTACTCAGCCCTCCCCTTTAGGGGAGGGGGAACCGCGGAGCGGTGGGTGAGGTTCACCGCATTTCAGCTTGCGTAAACCTTTACGTTAGTGGAACCTCATCCGGCTCGCAAGCTCGCCACCTTCCCCTAAAGGGGAAGGCTACGCTCCTCGTACTTTATCGCTGACAATAACACTTGGCAAGCTTTTTTAGTTATTATGGGTATGGGAAGTTTCAGATCCTGAATCTATATGTCATGGCCGCTGGCTCCCCCCGCGATATGCTACTGGCATATCGCGGGGGGCTTTTTTATGCGGCTTTTTCTTGCGCTCGGGGGATTTCTGTGCGATAATAAAAAAGATTGCATAGACGGGAAGGGAGATGCGCCGATGGCGGATTTGAGCGTGATCGTGACGACGGCGGACGGGCTGTCGTACACGAAGAATTGCCTGGCCCTTCTGCTGCCGCAGATGGGGCCGGAGGATGAACTCATCGTCGTGGATGACGCCTCGACGGACGGGACGCCGGAATTCCTGCAGGGCCTGGCGGGCGCGGGGCCGGCGGTGAAAATCGTGCCCCGCCGGAAGCGGCTGGGGCAGCCGGCGGCCATCAACCGCGGCCTGCAGGAGAGCACCGGGCGGGAGATCCTGATCCTCCACAACGATACGTATTTGCTGGAGGATACCGTGGCGCGGCTGCGGGAGGTTTTGGCGGCCCGGCCCCGGTTGGGGGCGGTATCACCGATGGCGGTGGAGAGCCGGAGTCCCTATACGCGGGTCGAGACGCGATCGTATCAGAGTTTGGAAGAACTGGAGCAAATCGCCCGGGAAAGGGAGCCGAAACTCGGTTTCTGGAAGGTGCGCTGGTCGATGGTGCTGGACGACTACTGCCTGCTGGTCCGACGGGAGGCCATCACGGCGGTGCAGGGGTACGATATCCGCTTCGCGCCGCGTTACTTCGCGCCGGACGATCTGTCGCTGCGCCTTTGGCAGGCAGGATGGCATTGCGCAGCGGCGGCCCATCTTCTCGTCCATCATGAAGGGCAGCGGGCCGTCAACGATACGTCGACGGCGAAGGAATGGTATGAGGCGAACAAGCGGCGCTTCGCGGAGAAATGGGGCTTCTCGCCGGTGTATTCGCTGAACGTGAACGATTTGCTGGTGTCGCGGATTGACTTCAGGCAGCCGGCGCTGGCGGTGCTGGACGTGGGCTGCGCCGGCGGCGGAAACCTCATGCGGCTGATGCAGTTCCGCCCGGACACCGAGCGCTGCGGCATCGAGCTCAACGCCGGGGCGGCCAGGGTGGCCGGCTGTTTCGGGGAAATCATGAACGTTGATATCACGACACTGGACCGGCCGGATTGGGAGGGGAAGTTCACCCATATTCTCTGCGGCGATCTGCTGGAACACCTGACGGATCCGCTGCCGGTGTTGAAGATGCTGGGAAGGTTCCTGCGGCCGGATACGGGTCGGCTCTTCGTGAGTCTGCCCAATGTGCTCCATTACTCGATCTGGTGGGAGATGCTGCGGGGGAAATGGACGTATCAGGATAACGGCATCCTCGACCGGACGCATCTGCGCTTTTTCACCCGGCAGTCGGGACTGGCGCTGATGGCGGAAGCGGGGCTGACGGCCGAGGTCGTGGGCGATAACGAGTTTTACTCCATGCCGGAGCCGCCGCCGGAGGCGATGATCGAGCATATCCTGAAGATTCCGGAGGCGTCCATTGACCGGCAGGATCTCATGGCGCTGCAGTGGATCATCGAGGCCCGGCGGCCGGGAGGTTCCGATGAAGTATGATCTGAAGGATTTCGCGTTTAGAGAGAAGCCCTGCGTCAAGGCGCTCGATGTGGATTACCGCCATTTGGACGGCGGGAACTATCCGTCCTATCCGATGCTCACTTACGGGCGGCGGACGTATTTTGACGTGTCCCAGCTGACGTTTTTGCCGCCGGCGAATCTCATTGTGGGGCATTTCACTTCCGTGGCCAAGGAAGTGGAGTTCAACATCAATGAGAATCACGATTTCGCTTCGGTGACGAATTTCCCCATGTACCGGCTGGAAATCGGAAAAGACGCGTTCCCGAATTTTCTGCGGGAGGACCCGATGGTGCTGCCCCAGAAGCGGCAGATCATCCTCGGCAGCGACGTCTGGATCGGCTGGGGCGTCACGGTGCTCAGCGGCGTCCGTGTCGGCAACGGGGCCATCATCGCCGCCCGGGCGGTGGTGACGAAGGACGTGCCGCCCTACGCCATCGTCGGCGGCAATCCGGCCCGGGTCATCAAGTATCGCTTCGCGCCGGAGATCTGCCAGAAGCTCGACGCCATCCAGTGGTGGGAGTGGCCGGAGGAAAAAATCCGGGAAGCGGCGCCGTTGTTTCAGCGGCCGGAGGACTTCGTGGCGGCTTACTATCAGCCGCCGACGGAAAAGACGCTGCGGGCGGCGGCGGATATCCGGGCGCAGCAGAAGGCGGAGAAGCTCTTCCTGATGCTGGCGGACGATACAATAGACTGGCCTGACTGGGAGCACGTCCTCAAAGAATGGCAGCGGGTGAAAATCCCCGGGGGCCGGCTGCTGCTGCTGCTCAATACGCTGGAGAAAGAACGGCGGGAGAAGTTCATGGCCCGCTGCCGGGAACTGCGCGTTGGGGACGATGGGCTGGATACGGTCCAGGTCATGGGCGCGGCGCTGCCACTGAACCGGTTCAGCGAGCCGCTGCTGCGGGCGGCGGATTACTTCATCGCCGGAAAATACCCGGAGAATATCGTCTGGCTGGACCACGCCGACACCTGCGGAACGAAGGTCCTGTCCGCCCCCGATACTGCCCCCTTCGCCTCCGTTCCCCGGGATAAATGAAATGATTGCGCTTCGCGGCGTTCTGTGCGATAATATATTGTATTGATTTCCACTAAGATTCATTCCATCTTGCTGCAAAGGACGATTGATTGATGAACATTTTGATCCTGCATCCGAATTTCCCCGGGCAATACCTGAACCTGGCCCGCCATTTCGCGGCGGCGGAGCGGCACCGGGTCTTTTTCCTGACGAAGGAGACGAACGGCAACCAGCTCCGGAACGTGACGGTGGCCACCTACAAGACAGCCCGGGAGGCGACGCCCAACGTCCATCCGTATCTGAAGACCTGTGAGGAAGCTATCCTGGAGGGACAGGCGGTGGCCCGGGGCCTCGACGCCCTGAAGCGGCAGGCGAATTTCGTGCCTGACGTGATCATCGGTCATACGGGCTGGGGCTCGACGCTCTACACGAAGGACGTCTATCCCAAGGTGCCGCTGATCGGTTACTTCGAGTGGTATTACTGGCCCTTCGGCTCCGACGTCGGCTACTGGCCGGACGAGGAAGTGGACATCAACTCCCAGCTTCGCATCCGCACGCTGAACGCCCACCATCTGCTGAACCTCGAGGCCTGCGACGTGCGCTACACGCCGACCGAATGGCAGAAGAAGCAGTTCCCGGATCATTTCCAGCAAGGGATGCACGTGATCCATGAGGGCATCGAGACGAAACTGTTCCAGCCGAAGAAGGGGGCGAAGCTGGTGCTGCCGCGGGTGAAGATTGACCTCTCCGAGGTGCCGGAGCTCGTCACCTACGTCTCGCGGGGCTTTGAACCCTACCGCGGCTTCCCCGAGTTCATGGATTCGATCCGCATCCTGCTGAAGCGCCGGCCGAAGTGCCACGTGGTCATCGTCGGCGTGGACCGGAGCTGCTACGGGCCGGCGCCGAAGGATACGACCTGGAAGAAGATTGAGGAAGAAAAGGGCGGCTACGATACGGAGCGGGTGCATTTCGTCGGCCATCTGCATCGCGACGAGTATCTGGCGGTGCTGCAGGCTTCGACGGTGCACGTCTATCTGACGCGTCCCTTCGTGCTGTCCTGGTCGTCGCTGGAGTCGATGTCGGCGGGCTGCTGCCTGGTGGGCTCGAAGACGCCGCCGGTGATGGAAGTCGTGGAGGACGGCGTGAACGGCCTTCTGGCGAACTTCCGCCGGCCGGAGCACATCGCGCTGCGCATCGAGGAGGCGCTGGACGATCCCGAGCTCCGGGCCCGGCTGGGCAAGGCGGCCCGGGAGACGATCCTGGAGCGCTTCGATATGGACGATTGCATGCGCAAGCAGGTCAACATGATCTACGGGGCGATGAAATAACGGGTATGGCTTAATCATCTTTCGTAAAAGTCTTCCCCTTTGGGGCGTAACATGCCAGTGGCATATTACGGGCGAGCTCGCGAGCCGGATGAAAGGCCTTCCCCTTTAGGGGCGTACCATGCCGGTGGCATGGTACGGGCAGCCCAAAGGGCTGACGGATGAGGTGCCTTCCCCCTTTAGGGGCGTAATATGCCAGTGGCATATTACGGGCGAGCGAAGCGAGTCGGATGAGGTTCCACAGCATGGCGGGTTACGCAAAGCGAAAGTTGGTGGACCTCACCCACCGCCTTCGGCGGTCCCCGTGACAGTCCACCGGACTGTCACGCCCCTAAAGGGGAAGGCAGGCGTTCGCGTTTTTTAGTGGTCGGAATCATTGTTTGACACGATAGAGATTCGGGGGAAGAGTATGCCGGAGCTAATCTTGGTTGATTTCATTCCGCCGCGGGCACGGCGGGTCATAGAGTACGGCTGCGGCGCCGGGGAGATCGGCGAGGCGTTCCGCCGGCGGCAGCCGGATTGCCGCTATATCGGCGTGGACGAGGACGCGGCGGCGCTGAAGGAAGCGGAGAAGCGGCTGTCGGGGACGGTGCGGGCGAGCTTCCGGACAGCGAAGTCGGAGAAGGCGGATTGCCTGCTGATTCACGGGTCGTTCCTCGGCGAGGACTGGGAGAAGGCATTGAAGGCGAAGGCCGAGGCGCTGCCATCGGGAGCGCAGGTCATTTTCGTCTTTGACAATCCCGGCTACGTTCCGCGGCTTTTGGGCGCTACCCAGGGCGTTGCCGCTGCGCCGGCCGGAATCTTTCTGGAACAGGCGAATGCGGCGCTGGAAGGGGCCGGACTTACCATCGACCGGGTGCTGCATCAGC
>JAEEGN010000172.1 GCA_016280345.1 Selenomonadaceae bacterium
AAGAGCTTCCCTGCCGCGTCCTTCACCGGAAAATAGCGCTGATGGTCGCGCATCGGAGTAATGACCGCTTCCGGTGGCAGCTTCAGGTACTTTTCCTCGAACTGACCGCAAAGCGCCGTCGGATACTCCACCAGATAAACGACCTCTTCCAGGAGCTCCTCAGAGATTTCCGCCCGGCCCCCGTTTTTCTCCGCCACCGTATCTATCTGCTGCCGGATCATATCCCGGCGACGGACCGGATCGACAATGACATACTCCTTCTCGCAAGCTGTCTCATACGCGGCCGGGTCATCAATCGCGAAGGACATCTGCCCCAAGAAACGATGACCCCGGGAAATCCTGCCCGAAGCGACATTCGCCAGTGTGAAGGGAACGACCTCACTACCATAGAGCGCCACTATCCAGCGTAGCGGCCGAATAAAGCGGAAATCCAAATCACCCCACCGCATTGTGTTGGGCATTGGAAGGCTACTTATCAGCTCCGGCAGAAGCGTCCGCAAGAGCTTCTCCGTCGTCTCACCTGTCTCGTGAACCATCGCATACACATAGCCGTCCTTTTGCACCAGATCCTTCGGATCGACCTTCGCCCCCCGGGCAAAGCCCTGGGCCGCCTTGGTAGGATTGCCGTCGGCGTCAAAGGCCGCCTGGATTGACGGGCCGCGTCTCTCAATGGACACATCCGGTTGCCGCTCAGCCAGCCCCATCACCTGAAGTGCCAGGCGTCGCGGTGTTCCCAGCGTTCTCACATTCTCATACACCAGCCGCAGGCCGTCCAGCGCTTTTACGGCATTCTCCGCCAACTCCGACAAGAGAGCTGGCATCGCGTGGGCCGGGATTTCCTCCGTACCGATTTCCAAAAGCAAATCCTTGCTCATGCGCTTACCTCCTCTTTCTTTTCGCCCCGATGCAGCATCGGATATCCTAGTTCTTCCCGTTGCTTCAAATACTGCTGAGCACAAAGCCGCGCCAGCCGCCGCACCCGCCCGATAAAGGCGGTACGCTCCGAGACGCTGATTGCGCCCCGGGCATCCAGAAGATTGAAAGTATGGGAACATTTCAGAACGTAATCATAGGCCGGATGGACATAACCCAGTTCAATGACGCGCACCGCCTCCTTCTCATACTTCTCGAACAAGTCGAACAACAGCGCCTCATCGGAACAATCAAAGGAATACGCCGACTGCTCGTACTCGTTCTGATGAAACACATCACCGTAAGTATAATCCTTCGTCCACTGCACATCATAGACATTCTCCACGCCCTGAATATACATGGCCAGACGCTCCAGCCCGTAGGTGATCTCCACCGCCACTGGCTTCACGTCCACGCTGCCCACTTGCTGAAAATATGTGAACTGCGTAATCTCCATGCCATCCAACCAAACCTCCCAACCAAGGCCCCAGGCGCCCAGTGTCGGCGACTCCCAATTGTCCTCAACGAATCGGATATCGTGCTTCTCCGGCTCGATGCCCAGGCTTTCCAGGCTCTTCAGATACAGCTCCTGAATGTTGTCCGGCGACGGTTTCATGATGACCTGGAACTGATGATGCTGATAGAGTCGGTTGGGATTATCCCCATAGCGCCCGTCAGCCGGCCGCCGTGACGGCTCCACATAGGCGATATTCCATGGCTCCGGTCCCAAAACCCGCAGAAATGTGGAGGGGTTCATCGTCCCCGCCCCTTTCTCCACGTCATAGGGCTCTCCCAAAATACAGCCCTGTTCTGACCAAAAGCTCTGTAAGGCCAGAATGATCTCCTGAAACTTCATGAATCAAACTCCTCTCATCGTCACGTTGGGACAGAAAACCGTTCCGGCAATAAAAAAGCCTCATCCCCGTAACAAATGTTACAGGGACGAGACTTCAACTTCCCGCGGTTCCACCCTGATTGGCCCGGATAAACAGGCCCGCCTTCATACCACAATATATCATTTCGCTCCGAAGCGCCTTCATCCCGCCAGCCGCCTCCCACCATCGCGGCCTCGCTGTTTTGGAATTACTCCCTCTCCCTCATCGCTGTCTGTCAGTTTAACAAATCCGCTGCCTGTTGTCAATGCGCAAATCAAAAGCGCCTTCTTCAAGCCTCCGGGCGCTCTTTTCGCTGCCCCAGATAATGCTCCACGAACTGCCGGGCGGTACGGCCGCTACGACCGGAGTGTTCCAACTCCCAACGGTGCCCTGCCAGCCGGAGTTCCTCCGGGGAAAGGACCACCCCGGCCGCCCGCAGGTAATGGTCGATGATGGCCAGATATTCGTTCTGATTCGGTGAACGGTAATGGATGATAAGACCGAACCGGTCCGACAAGGAAATCGTCTCATTCACGCTGTCCGCCATGTAGAGTTCATCCTGCCCGTCCTCACGGTCGCGCCAGGTTTCCTTGATGAGATGACGCCGGTTGGATGTCGCGTAGATGAGCACATTATCCGGACGCGACTCGACTCCGCCTTCAATGGACGATTTCAGATACTTGTATTCGACCTCCGTATCCTCGAAGGACAGATCGTCGAGAAAAACGATGAACCGTTTCGAAGCAAACCGTCTAAGTGCCTGAAGGATACGCGCGAGCTCCGTCAACTGTGACTTCGTGATCTGGACTAGCCGCAGGCCCTGATCGAAATACTCATTCGCCAACGCCTTCACCGAAGAGGATTTCCCGGTCCCCCGCGCCCCAACCAAAAGCACGTTGTTCGCCGGCCGGCCGGCCAGAAACGCCAATGTATTATTCACGAGCTGATTCTTCTGCTCTGTGTAGCCAATCAGATGGGTCAGCCGAATTGGCTCAAAATGCTCAATTCCCCAAAGCCCTCTGCCAGGATCCCAGCGAAAGGCCCGGAAAAGCGCAAGATCGCCGTTGCCATACTGCCGGTAATAATCGAGCAAAGCGTCCGCCAAGGAATCAATCGTCCAGGGACGGCGAAGAATCCCGTCGAGCATGGCCGCCCCTCGGGAAGAATCTGCCAGCCGCTCCCGGGTGGGTTGATAGTCGTCGAGAATATCCGTTCCCAGAAAAGCTCCCGGCTTTTCCCGGAAGAATGGCTCCAAACAAGCGATATCGTGACGGAACGCGCGGCGCAAGCTCTCGCCAATCCGTCCACCCGTCTCATCCAGAATCCGGGCGGCGATATTGTCATCGACAACAAGGCGGTAAAGAAGATACGATGCCAGCACATTCCCCCCCAAACCCAAGATCTCCGCCTGCACAATCAGGCGACTCACGCATTCCGGTCGCGCCCCATCCTCAGCCCGTTCCATCAGGCAATCCGACAGGCACCGGAAAACATCATCCTCCAAAAGCGATCGGCAAACCAAAAGTTCTCTGATATCCGGGACTCCCATAATCATCCCCGCTTCCCAATGGTTCATTTCTGGTAATAATTCCTGCGTATTAATTCTGTAATTGCACCTGCTTCAACAATTTAAAGCATCTTAAAAAGCAATTAGGAGATATGACAGAAACATACAGTTCATCCCGCCGGGAAGTCAAATTTGAAAACGCAGTTTAGAGCAAGTTTCCCTCTGTATTCTTATTTCTGCCACCATTGTATATTCGACAGGAACTTCTTTTTTCCTTCGTGTAAATCTGGCGTTTTTCAATAACCGGATGATGCGTTTTTACGTTCAATGCTAAAAAATCATTGACAATCTTGGCGTTTTTCGTCTATAATACCTTTTTGTATAGGACGGTTCCGGGAAGCGTGCCTTCCATCACCTTCCCGGGTAGTCTTGTCTTTCTGCGGTCTTGGTTTCCATAAGCCCCGGAGGCTTTGACTGCGGGTGATTACATTTCTTGAACGAATCCATACAGGAGGGACTCGCATTGAAGACAACGTTCATGGCGAATGCGTCGAATATCGAGCGCAAGTGGTATGTCGTTGACGCCGAGGGCCAGACCGTTGGCCGGCTGGCGACGGCGGTCGCCAAAGTGCTGCGCGGCAAGCATAAGCCGACTTTCACGCCGCATGTGGATACCGGCGACTATGTCATCGTGATAAATGCAGATAAGGCTGTTTTCACCGGCAAGAAGCTGACGAAGAAGATATACTTCCATTATTCCGGCTATACCGGCGGCACGAAGTTCACGCCGGCGGGCCAGATGATGGAGAAGATGCCGGAGCGCGTGATCGAGCACGCCGTTCGAGGGATGCTTCCCAAGAACCGCCTGGGTGCGCAGATGTACCGCAAACTCAATGTTTATGCCGGTCCGGAACATCCGCATGCCGCGCAACAGCCGGAAGAGCTTAAACTGAACTGACTGGAAGAGGAGGACATATTTCATGGCATTAGTCAGCTACTACGGCACGGGCCGCAGGAAAACCTCAGTTGCCAGAGTTCGCCTGGTTCCAGGTGACGGCAAGGTCATCATCAATGGCCGCGACATGGAGGAGTATTTCGGCCTCAAGACGCTGGAACTCATCGTCCGCCAGCCTTTGGCGCTGACCGAGATGGTCGATAAATACGATGTGATTGCGAAGGTCACCGGCGGCGGCGCCTCCGGCCAGGCGGGCGCGATTCGGCACGGGATTTCCCGGGCGCTCTTGGAGCTCGACGGCGAGCTTCGCCCGGCGCTGAAGAAGGCCGGTTTCCTTACCCGCGATCCGCGCGAGAAAGAGCGCCGCAAGTACGGCCTTAAGAAGGCCCGCAAGGCATCCCAGTTCTCGAAGCGCTGAGTTGGCTTGATTTCGCTTTGGCGAAAAATGGTTACAGCGCCGGTTGACAAAGGACAAATTGGTTGCTATAGTATAATCCATCACAGGAAAATGCAGCGCGCAAGAATAGTACGCAGGGAAACCTTTCAGAGAGTTGCGGGAGGGTGCGACGCAACAGGGGAAGCTGACGGAATACACTTGCAAGCAGCCGGCTGAAACACGAGTAGGCCGCGCCGGATTGCCCCCGTTATCGAAGGTTAGGGTATGTATGTACCCGAATGAGAGGCTTGCTTTAAGCAAGCAGGGTGGTACCACGGGTTTCAAGCTCGTCCCTGTATCGGGGACGAGCTTTTGTTTTTCCCGGTTTCTTTGCCTTTATGCTGTCTTCTTATTTTGAGGAGGAATCATCATGATCATCGTAATGAGCCCGAATTCGACACCGGAAAATCTGGAAAGCGTAAAGCAGAAAATCGAGCGCTCAGGCCTCTCGTATCATCAGTCGGTGGGCGAAAACCGGACCATCATCGGCGTTATTGGTGACAAGAAGAAGATTGGCGCCTTGGAGATGAATTGCTTTGACGGAGTGGAAAAAACCGTGCGCATCACAGAGAAATACAAGCTCGTCAGCCGTGAGTTCAAGGCGGACAATACGGTAATCGATGTCCGTGGCGTAAAGATTGGCGGCGAATCGCTCGTGGTCATGGCTGGCCCCTGCTCGGTCGAGAGCCGCGAACAGCTCCGGGAAGCCGCGGAAGCCGTGAAGAGTGCCGGTGCACAGTTTCTGCGAGGCGGAGCTTTCAAGCCGCGCACCTCCCCCTATGATTTCCAGGGGCTCGGTGAGGAAGGACTCCAGCTTCTCCGTGAAGTGGGTGATGAATTCGACCTCCGGGTGGTGACGGAAATCGTTGACCTGAACGACGTGGACTTGGTTTCCAAATACGCCGACGTCCTGCAGGTCGGCGCCCGCAATATGCAGAATTTCCGTCTGCTGCTGGCGGTAGGACGGTGCCAGAAGCCCGTCCTGTTGAAGCGGGGCCTCTCGGCGACGATTTCCGAGTGGCTGAACGCGGCCGAGTATGTCATGAGTGCCGGCAACGACAACGTGATTTTTTGCGAACGCGGCATCCGCACCTATGAAACCTACACCCGCAACACGCTTGACCTTTCCGCGGTCGTGGCCATCAAGGAGCTGTCGCATCTTCCCATCATCGTCGATCCCAGCCACGGAACCGGCCGCTGGCAGATGGTACAGCCGATGGCGCGGGCGGCGGTCGCTGCCGGCGCGGACGGACTCATCATCGAAGTCCACCCCCATCCCGAGGTGGCGCTCTCCGACGGTGATCAGTCCTTGAAACCGAAGAATTTCGCTTCATTGATGGAGGAATTGAAGGGCATCGCCTCCGTGATGGGGAGAAAATGATATGGAACGGCTCCGCCTGGCAATCATCGGTATCGGTCTGATTGGCGGCTCATTCGGCTTGGCGCTCAAAGAAGCTCTGGGCGACAGGATTTATGTGACCGGCCTTTGCCGCCACCAAGCCTCAATGGATTTGGCTCTGGCCCTGGGCGCAGTGGACGAGGCTTCAGCCGATATAGAGGCTGTCGTCCGGGAGGCCGACGTCGTTTACCTCAGCACCCCGGTGCTTCAGATTGTCCCGATGGTCAAGGAAATGCTGCCCTACCTGAAGCCGGGGGCCGTTCTGACCGACGCCGCCAGTACAAAGCGTTATCTCTGGCAGGAAATACCACCGCTCCTGCCGGATACCATCTACTACGTTTCCGGCCATCCCATGACGGGAAAGGAGAAAAGCGGCGTCGCAGCGGCATCGAAAGACCTCTTCCGACATAAGTGCTATGTCATCATGAAGGATACCACCGCCCCGCCGGAAGCCTATGAACGAGTCATTGACCTCATCCGGCTCACCGGGGCAAATCTCACCACTCTGGACGCGATCCAGCATGACCGCTGCGCCTCGGTCATCAGCCATGTGCCCCATGTGACCGCCGCCGCTCTGGTGACACTTCTGGCACAAAGCGCCGGTGATTTGGAATCCTGTCTAAAGCTGGCTGGTGGCGGCTTCAAGGACACAACCCGCATTGCGTCCTCCAACGCCGATATGTGGGCGGACATCTGCCTCACGAATCCCGAAGCGATTACCTCTCATCTACGCAACCTGCAGGGAATCCTGGGCACGGTTGTCGACGCCATCGAATCCGGTGACCGCGCCCAGCTCTATAACTACTTTGCCGCCGCCAAAAAAAGCCGGGATCTGATTCTTGATCAAACGGAAAAGATGTTTGATATCTGAGGCATGGTTATGCTACTTTCGTTTCCCCCTTTCCCATCGCCGCGTCAGTACTTTCTCCCAAAACACCATAAGGGCTATGACGGAAATCAATTCGCCATAGCCCTTTTTTACATTTGGATGCAGCGCCGATTGGCCCATGCCGCGTCGGGAACGCGTCATTTATTGTGGACTACGAAATATTCCCTTCTTACCCGACACAAAAAAGCCCGGCGACCACCGGGCGGTTTCTGTCTGGAGGCGACACCCAGAGTCGAACTGGGGAATAGAGGTTTTGCAGACCTCGGCCTTACCACTTGGCTATGTCGCCGGACAAAGCGAAAAGCCCTGCCCTACAGCAGGAAAATCTTCGCGCGCTTATTCGATTGGAGGCGACACCCAGAGTCGAACTGGGGAATAGAGGTTTTGCAGACCTCGGCCTTACCACTTGGCTATGTCGCCAAAGAAAAACCCGCCCCATTGCGGAGCGATGAAAATGGCGACCCGGATGGGACTTGAACCCATGATCTCCGCCGTGACAGGGCGGCATTCTAAACCGACTGAACTACCGGGCCGTATGATATGTTTTTTCACTAGAAATATATTATACAGAAAAACCGTTTTCTTGTCAATCAATCGGCAGGCAAAACATTTACGGCCAAAACATTGCGGCGCCGGTGAGTGCTTTTCCTTCCCGGGCACAACCTCAGACTTCGGGACAAAGTTCTGCACCATATTCCCGCAGGAATACCTTCTGATATTCCTTATATTCCGGCGCCAATGGTTTTTCCACCGGACAATGGATGCACCAGAAATCCGCCGTCTGATTGGGCACGACAACTTTGTAGCCACGGCGCCGAAACTCCCGGCACTGAGAGGCATCATAATAATGCCAGCCGGTAAAGAGGTCTTCTCGCCAGGGAATATCGTATTGCGTAGCCATCAGGAGTCCATCCACCGCCTCGCAATCCACATAGGGCCCTTCCGGCTCTTTCAGCTCGGAGTCCACAACGCTTTCCGCTTCGCAGGCATGAAGTACCCGGCCGTACCGGCGCAGACCGTCCCACCAGATACCGCTGGCCGGGAGAGAACGGCATCCGATGACGCCCAGCAGGCCGATGGAAGCATCCGAAAAAATCGACAAGAGATCCTCGATAAAGCGGCGGTTCACGATGAGGGTATCCTGATGGAGATACACCTTATATTTCGCGTCCGAACGGCGCATGGCCTCGTTATAGCCCACTGCCATGGAAACCGCCCCCCGGACACCGAGGAACTCCGCCGCCATGCCGGCCGGAAGAATCAATCGCTTC
>JAEEGN010000173.1 GCA_016280345.1 Selenomonadaceae bacterium
CAGCATATCCGCCTCCAGCATTTTCGGCATCAGCTTCGTCTCGATGGCGTCCTGATAAATGCAGGGGCCGTCCATGCCGCACTTGTCGCAGCCACGTCAGGGATGCGTTTCCTCGTTGGCCGCGTCGAAGGTGAATACCTCATGCCCCGCGCTTTTCGCCCCCTCGGTAAAACGATCTGCCAGATAGATGGACGTGGATTCGTTTTTCGGATGAGGGCTCGATGTGATGACGACGATCTTCATGTTCTTTCCTCCCGATACCTCGCCCTTGGCGGGCGGTTTTGCCTCGCTTTTCCTGTCCCCGCTGACGGCGGCCAGCCCGCAGCCGCTCAAAAAGAGCGTCATCGCGCCCAGACCGCCGATTTTCAAGAATTCCCGCCGGTTCATGCAGTCACCTCATTTCCGTTGATTCCATTTTATACCGTTCACGACTCCGCGTAAACTTCTTTCGCCATGTTGAAGGCCGCCCATGCCTTCGGCCAGCCGGCGCAGAAGCCGGGCGGGGTGATGATCCCGACCATCTCGTCCCTGGTGTCGCCGCTCTTCTTCGCCGATTCGATATGGAATATCGTTTTCCTCCTTTGTTTGTCCCCTGCGCTGCCTGACAAATCAGGAAATCCACTTTGTCGGGCACTTGCTGCCGCTCGTGCCGCTCGTTCATCAAACGACCGCGCCGCCCTCGAAGAATCTGCCCCCCGAGCCGCCTCCGTGCCGGGGCGCGTCGAAAGCTCCGGATAACGGCGGACGTCCGGTGGAGCAAATCCGGCGTTTGCCAGCAAAGCGGCCCAACCCGGGTCCGCTTTTGCACTTCTCAATCGCATCACGCTCCATACCAAACCCGGGACGAGCTTTTCTGCTCGCCTTTAGTATAATGTTCGCCCATGCCTCTGTCCAATACCTGTTATTTATGCTCGCCCATGCTTTGAAAGTATATTTCCCTTTGACGAGCTCCGGGAACAGCGAGACGGCGCCCGCGCCCGAAAGCGGCGGCCCGATTTCCGCCTCCGGATCGGCCAGCTGCCGCGAAAGGGTCGGCTGGGCCAGATGCAGCGACGCCGCCGCCTTCGAAATATTCTGCTCCCGTACCGCCGCGGGAAAACAGCGCCCAACCCGTATCGCCATCGAATCCTCCCCGGTGCTTCTTTTTTTGTCCGGAGCCCTTGTTTCGATACCGTTGGATTGATAAAATCAATGAGAAGAACACCTTTATGGTTCTTTCCTTACAGCAGGATGCTCGCAGCGGGACTATAAAAAATGATTCATAATCACAATCCAAAGGGACGTGTTTATGGTAAAATAACGAAGGAATTTCAACGGACACCGAGGGGGAATCCGGAATGGAACTGCGCCAGCTTCAATATTTCCTTGCCTGTGCGCGTTGCGGTTCACTGACGACGGCGGCGGAAGAACTTTACACCACCCAGCCCCATGTCAGCATGGTGATCCGCGAGCTGGAGCAGGAACTGGGGACGCGGCTGTTCACGCGCCGCTCGAAGGGCGTGGAGCTGACCGAGGCCGGAGAACGGGTTTACGGCTACGCCCTGCGCGCCTTGCGAAACGCCGAGCTTTTCGCCTCCGTCAGCCGCGAGCAGCGGGAACATTCGCTCCGCATCGCCACGAACAACAGCAGCAACATGGCGGTAATGCTGACCGCCTTTTACAACGAGTTCACGGGCGCGGGAAAGGATCGGGAACTGTACCTGCGCTTCACCGAGTGCGGCATCGAGAAGATGATCGCGCTGCTGTCGGCCCATGAGTACGATCTCGGCTTCCTGTTCGTGCCGGACACGAAGCGGTCGGCCCTCGGCTACCTGATCGACCGCCATCGGCTTTCGTTCACGCCTCTCCTCGATACCGACCTTGTGCTCTACGTCGGCGAAAAACACCCGTTGGCGGGCCGCTCGTCGGTGACGGCGGAGGAGGTCGCCGGGCTTTCCTTCATCCAGTTGGAAGACGATTTCTTCACCGTCGAGGATTTGCTCGCCGGGGAGCCGGCCTTCCGCAGGAAACGGCTCGAAATTCGCCACGTCGTGCGGACGAACAGCGACCACATGATGATCCGCATGCTCGACAAGACCGGGCTTTGCAATCTCAGCACCTTCTGGCTCAAAGACGTGTACCGCCAGTACGACTTTCGGCGGATTCCCGTCGAGGGCATGGAAAAACGCATCGCCTTCGGCTACCTGTCGCGAAAAGGCGAGCCGTTGAACGACGACGTCTCCGACTTTTTGAAGTACCTGCGCCATGCCTTGGAACTGGACACGGGCGCGTGATACACAGGAGCGCTCGGTGAACACGAGCCGAAGGCGAAAGGTACGCTTGGCGAGAATATATTGTCTCCTGGTATAACAGTTTCTTATGCCCCTCCATAAAAAACGTGAAATATCGGAAAAACGCCCTCTTTGCTATACTGAAAGTGAAAGCAAGGAGGGCGTTCTTCGTGAATTCATTCAAGACAGGCGAAGTACTGATGGACGGCGGCTCGATTCACCGCACGCTCTTGGCTTACGCGTTGCCGGTGCTGGTCATGCAGCTTTTGCAGCAGCTTTACAACATCGCCGACTGTGCCGTGATCGGGCGGCTCTGCGGCGGCTTCGGCCTTGCGGCGGCGGGCGTCGCGGGGCTGGTGCTGGCCGTCCATATCAACTTCTTCATCGGCTTTTCCGTCGGCGTGACCTCCGCCGTGTCGCGGCTCTTCGGCGCGCGGGATTTCGGCAAACTGCGCGCGATGATTGCGACCTCGGTCCGGCTGGCGGTCGGCGCGGGATTGTTCCTGACGATTGTCGGCGAAAAGCTGGCGGAAAACTATTTGGCGTGGCTCGCCTGCCCCGCCGAGACAATGGGCGACGCGCTGTCCTATCTTCGCATTTGCCTGCTGGGGCTCGTGCCGCAACTTGTCTATAACGTGGCCAACGGCGTCTTCCGCGCCCTCGGCAATACGAAAACGCCGCTTCGCTGGCTCGCCGTTTCCGCCCTGCTGAACGTTGCCCTCGACCTGCTCTTCGTCGGCGCCTGGGGCTTCGGCTTCGCGGGCGCGGCCTGGGCCACCGTGGCATCGCAATGGGTGCTCGGGCTCGGCATGGTCTGGCGGCTCACGCGCATCGACGCGCGTTTCCGGTTTTCCCTGGGCGCGCCGAGCCTTTCCGCGAAGGAACTCCTTGCGTTGCTGCGCCTCGGCGTGCCGTCGGGCATGCAGGCGGCCTTCATGAGCCTGTCCTCCCTTTTGATCCAGATCAGCATCGACGGCTTCGGCCCCGCGGCGATGGCGGGCATGGTCGTCTTCGCAAAAGTCGAAGGCTTCATGTATTATCCGGCTTTCGCTTACGGCATGGCGCTGACGGGCTTCATCGGACAGAACCTCGGCGCCGGGCGGCTCGATCGCGTGGACGAGGCCATGCGCGTCAGCCGCCGGACGGCGATCTGGTCGACGCTGGCTGTCGGGGCGGGGCTGATGCTCGGCGCAGAGCCGCTGGTTGGATTCTTCACCGAGGACGCGGCCACGACGGAAAACGCCCTTGCCGCCATCCGCTGGATTTTCCCGTGCTACGTTTTTTATTCCCTGAATCAGGTCTATATCGGCGGCCTTAAAGGGTTGGGCGAGACGGCGATTCCAATGGGCTCCGCGCTTTTTTCCTACGCGCTGTTCCGCGTGCTCTGGTGCGAGGCGCTGCTGCCCCGCTGGCACGACATGGCGGTCATTTACAGCGCTTACAACGTCAGCTTCCTCATATCGCTCGCCATCCTGGTTCCCGCGTATCGCCGCGTCTATCACAGCCTGGTCCGGCCGGGCGCACCCGGGGCGCCCGCCGTCGCGTAACCGGATATTTTTTTACCGGAACAACACGAAGCCGGAAAAAGTTTTCGTTTCGACACACTTTCGACACATTGCCTCGCTATACTGCAGACAACGAAGAAAAACACAACCAAATTACAGGAGGTCATGCAAAATGAAAAAGATGATGTTGGCAGCTATGGCGGCAATGGTGATCGGTTCGACGGGGACGGCACTGGCGGCGACGCCGGGGGCCGGGTACTGCCGGGACAACGCGCCGGCCATCGAGACGAGCTACGCGCATTGCGGCGGCGGGTACTACGACCGGGGACGCGGCGGCTACGGACACCGCGGCGGGTACTGCTACGACAACGAAATCAACGAAGGCTGACAAAGAAAAACAGGCGATGGGGAAAGAGAAATACCCCATCGCCTGTTTTTTTGCGCCTTTATGGCAAACAGCCGGAATCCAGGAACGACAGCCTCTTTGGGGGAGGGCCCCGGAAAAGCCGGAGAATCAGAGCGAATCGTGAAGCGGGTACCACAGGAACTCGTGGCTCTTGGTCTCGTGGGCGTTGTATTTCTTCTTGTTCTCCAGCGGCTCGAAGGTCAGCGGCGTGCCGCCGTCGCCGGTGACGCAAACGGTTACCGGGACGTCGGCCTCGACCTCTTCCGCCGGGAAGTCCAGCACGACGCCGACGCGCTGCCAGACCTGGCTGTCGAAGAACCCGGGCTCAATGGAGCGCTGCAGCGGCGCGTAGCGCACCCGCGACGGCGTCAGCATCTTGCCGTTCTGGGAGACGGTGATCTGCGCCGCCAGGAACGATTCCTTGTTGAAACCGCGGATATCGAAGAGCAACCGCAGCTGATAGACTTTCGCCACTTCGGCGAACGCGCTGAAATCCCGGTTACCGCTGCGGGTCTGGTCAATCTGCTCGTTCATCACGCAGCAGAAGGGATTGAGCCAGTAAGCGTCGGCGTCGGCGCGGCGGTCGTCCTTCAGAAAATGGCCGCCCTGCAGGTTCTCGGAGGAGCCCATGGACAGATAGGCAAAATTGACCTTGCGGGGCGGAATCAGCTTGTTCGCCTTGACCTGCGCCTCGCTGATCTGCTTCTCGGTGAGCGCCTCCGCCGCGAAGGCCGCCGGGACGTTCCCGAGCACCAAAGCGGCCAACAGCGCCGCCATCGTTTTCTTCATTTCTTCAAAACTTCCTTCCTTGTTTTCATTTCGCGGGCGGTTCTTCGTCGAGCAGGAAGGCCCGGAACGCCACGTTGCCTACTTTCATGCCCGCCGGCGTGAGCCGCAGGGCGTCGCCGGCGTCCTCCAGCAGCCCCTTCGCCGTGAGGTCGGCGACGACCGGCGCGTACACGCGCTCCACCGGGCAGCCGAACTTTTCCTCGAACCGCGCTTTGCTCAGCCCTTGCGCCGTCCGCAGCGCCAGGAAGCAGAACTCTTCCATGCGGTTCTTTCGCGTGGAGGGGTTTTCCTCCCGGCTCGGGGACTGGCCGCTCCGGATGGCGGCGATGTACTCGTCGATGGAGCGGAGGTTCTCGGTGCGCCGGTCCTCCCAGTAGGAATGGGCGGCGGCGCCGAAGCCGGCGTAGGGGACGTCGGTCCAGTAGCCGAGGTTGTGGCGGCTCACGAAATCGGAGCGGGCGAAGTTCGAAATCTCGTAGCGCTTGAATCCGTATGGGGGCAACGAATCCACCAGGTAGTCGTACATGGCCTCGGTTTCCTCGTCGCTGGGCAGCCCCAGCGTCCCCGCGGCCTGCGCTTTGGCGAAGGGCGTACCCGCCTCGATGGTCAGGCCGTAAACGGAGATATGCGTCACCGCCAGATCCATCGACGAACCGACGCTCCACTGGAGCTGGTCCATCGTCTGGCCCGGCAGGCCGTACATGAGGTCGAGGCTCACGTCCACGATCAGCGCCGCCCGGGCCCAGCGTACCGCGTCCTTGATGTCCTGCTCGGTGTGGATGCGGCCGATACGCTTCAACTGGTCGTCGTTGAAAGCCTGGGCGCCGATGGAAAGCCGCGTCGCTCCCATGGTCTGAAGGGCGGTGATGTATTCGAGGCTGATGGCGCCGGGATTCACCTCGACGGTGAACTCGAATGAATGCTCGAAGGGGATGTGGCCGCCGATGGTCTCGATGATCCGCTCCATAAGCGGGATGGGGAGCGCCGTGGGGGTGCCGCCGCCGATGTAGAGCGTCGATGCCGGCCCTTTGGCGGACAATGCCGGCGCCCGGTCCACGATTTCCCGGCAGAGGGCGTCGGTATAGGCCTCCATCACGTCCTCGCGCCCCGCCCAGGAGGGGAAGTCGCAGTACAGGCACTTCTGGCGGCAGAAGGGAATATGCACGTAAACGCCGTAGCTCATTGGTATCGTCCTTTCCGGCCCCACGGCCCGTCAGCCCCGGGCCTGTTTCACGGCGGCGAAGCCCTTTTCCGCCGCCGCCAGCGTCCGGTCAATGTCCTCGTCGGTATGGGCGCCGGACATGAAAATCGTCTCGAACTGCGAGGGGGCGAGGTAGATGCCCTGCTCCAGCATGGCTTTGAACCAGACAGTGAAGGCCTCCTGGTCGGCGGCGGCGGCGGTATCGTAGTCGTAAACCTCGTTGGCGCTGAAGAACAGGCCGAACATCGAGCCCGCCTGGTGTACCTGTACCGGGATGGCGGCTTTCTCCGCCAGCTCCGTCAGCCCCAGCACCGCTTTCTTCGTCTTGACGGCCAGGCGGCGGCTGTAGTCCGGCTCGCCGGGAGCCGGCTCCTCGGTCAGGATGCGCAGCGTTTCCAGACCCGCCGTCATGGCCAGCGGATTGCCGGACAGCGTTCCCGCCTGATAGACCGGCCCCGCCGGGGCGACGCGCTCCATGATGTCCCGTCGCCCGCCGTAGGCCGCCACCGGCAGCCCGCCGCCGATGATCTTGCCCAGGC
>JAEEGN010000174.1 GCA_016280345.1 Selenomonadaceae bacterium
ATTTCACGCCGGGCACGTCGGGGAGCTGGGCCAGGCCTTCGCGGTACTGTGTCTCGTTGATGACGCCGCCGGCGAATTTGTCGTTGAGTCGCCAGCAGTGGTGGCTCTCCTTGCAGCGGTAAAGCTCCGGCGTGTTCAGTATCTGCTCGATTCGCTGCCGCCGCGCCAGCCGCTTCTCGTGTTCTTCCGGCGTCAGATGGCCGTAGAGGTCACGCTCCGTCGGCTGCTTCAGGTGGTTCTGCCGCAGGTCCATGATTTCCTTCAGCGTCGGGATATGGCGGCGGTCGCTCCAGCTGTGCAGGACGGCCAGGAACTCATGGTTCACGGCGATGGGGCGGTAGCCCATCTGCTCCAGCGCCAGCGGCAGATAGAGCCGCGTCATGTCCTCCCGGTGCAGATCGTGCTGGTGGCCGTGGATATTGATATCCACCGTATGCCCGTAGCGGGGGCGGTGGGTGAACAATATCCGCAGCCGGTCGAAGCGCATGACCATCTCGTCGCAGGCCAGCGTGAACCCGGCCGCCATGTATTCCTCGGTGGAAAGCGGGTCATGGTTGCCGCGGATCAGAATCTTCTTCCCCGGCAGGGCCGTAACCCGGGCCAGGTTCTGATCGCCCCAGGCCACGTCGCCGAGATGGATGACCGTGTCCTCCGGTTTGACACGCTTCGCCCAGTTCTCCAGGATGAGCTCGGAGAAATTCTCCGGCCGGTTGCAGAGATGGACCATGTTCTTGTGGCCGATGTGGGTATCGGTAATCAGATACAGCATAGCAGATTTCCCCTTTGTCTACGCGCCGGTTTCCTAAGCCTGTTTGCAAAATATTTGCCTGTTTTCCCCTTTCCGCTTCGTGCGGCCGTTCTTATATACCCTACATCGTCAGAACAGCAATTCGATCGTCTCGCAGTTCCCTATGTGCGGCAGGCTGGCGAAGCGACGCATGGAGCGGGCCGCGTCCTCTCCGCCGCCGGCGCAGACTTCAAAGGCTGCTTTTATGAACTGCTCGTGGGTGATCAGGACAATACGGCGCTCCGGGCAGGCCCGTATCCGGTCAAACACTTTCCGTACCCGGTCCAGCAGATGACGGAAGCTCTCCGCTCCCTCGCCGTCCACGGCGTCGGGATCCATCGCCCGCCAGTAGGCCTGGCGGTAAGGGCGCCGCTCGTCCCGCGTCGTCCCGTTGAAACGGAAGGGGGAGAGATAGACGAACTCATGCAGTTCGTCCCAGACTTCCCACCGCGCTTCGGGGAAATTTGCCCGGATTGGCTCTGCCGTCTGGATGGCGCGGCGATAGGGCGATGACGCGATGAGATCCGGCGCGAGGGCGAATTCGCGGACGATGGCCTGCGCCTGTGCCAGTCCGCGCTCCGTCAGCGGGATTTCCTCGTGATTGCCCGTGCGGAAGCCGATGTTTGCTGCGCTCTCCCCGTGCCGGATCAGGAGTACCTGCTTCCCCTTCGCCGGGCCGTCTTCCCTCTTGCCCAGCGCATACACATATTCAACCTGGTCACTGTCCAAATCGTCCTCACTGAATATCCAGCGGTCAGTGTTCTCTTCCTGCCGGCTCATACGCGCTCCTCCTCCTGTTGCCATTTCCCCTTTGTCTTTACCTTTGTTTCCCGATACGGCTCCAATCCTGCGCGAATCCGTGATTTCCACGGCGCCATCTTCAAATTCTCTTGGTGCTTTGCCACGTTATTTCTCCCTGATCCCCGGCAGGCCTCCGCCGTCATAGGCCACGACGGACTGATAAAGGCACTGGGCGCAATAGCGGCGGTCGAGCCATTCCGTGTGATAGTGGCCGAAGAACCACGCCTTGTATTGGATTCTTGCCTGAATCGCGGAAAGCAGCAGGCTGGTTTCGTCGCGAATCTCCGTCTCGAAGCCCCGGTATTTTTTCCCGGCCTCGGAGCGCAGGAATTTCTGCGGCGCGGCGTGCGTCACCACGAGATCGACGCGGTTCCCGACGCGCTTCAGGTTTTGGAGCGCGTTTTCGTATTCCGATTTCGTCGGAATTTCCTGCGGCCACCAGGACTCGTGCGGCGTCCGGATTGCCTTGTCAATGGAGCGCGCCCCGCCGAAGACGAAAACGGTGAGCCCCTCGATCTCGAAGACCTCGCCTCGCATGAGATGGAGCACGTTGGGGCGCAGCTCGTGTACCCGGCCGCCCTGCCATTCCTTCACCGGCAGCTTGTCCAGCAGGTCGAAATTCTCATGGTTCCCGTCACAGAACAGGAACCA
>JAEEGN010000175.1 GCA_016280345.1 Selenomonadaceae bacterium
CCCAAGGGATGGGTTCCTTCCTGGATGACGGTTGACGATAAAAAGTCAAAAAGACAAACTACTCACTGGCTGCGAATGCCAGGAAGCTTGATATTTCGGGCTTTATTCTGTTTTTTTCCGGCTTTTTTCGATTTTTTCTACTGAACAAAACGCTTGTCACAGTGTCTATTATTTAACGCGTTCCCCGCGCGTCGTTGCGGAAGGTATAGCGGCGGCGCCGGCCATCGAAGGGCGTGAAAGTCTGACAAAACCGCCACCGAAGCAAAGCGATTGGCTTTTTTCGGCGGCGGTTCATTTTATCCACTCATCTTGCGCCAGACGCGCAGCAGGCTGTCTTCGGAGAGCTTGTCCACGCGGAAATAACCGGCGTCCATTTTCTTTGCCAGCTTTTTCGCCAGGCCGAGCTTGACGAAGCCGTTCTCGGTGTCGATGACGGCGGCGGGCAGGTTTCGTTTGGCGATGCGCTCCGCTTCGTGCATGGCTTCGGCCGTGGCGTCGCCGCCGGGGACCAGCGGCGTGGTGGCGCGCCCGTCGGTGATGACGATCAGCACCGGGTCCTGCAGCGGGTCCTGCCGGTAGAGCATGTCGAGGACGTCTCCGGCCTTCAGGAGCCCTTTGGCCAGCGGCGTCCTGCCTCCGGTGGGCATGGTCGCCAGCTTCTTTTTGGCGAAATCGACGCTCTTGGTGACCGGCAGCAGCACTTCCGCCTGGTCCTTGCGGAAGGCGATCATGCCGACGCGGTCGCGCTTCTGGTAGGCTTCCAGCAGGATCTTCAGGATCACGCCCTTGACGGTCTTCATGCGTTCCCGCGCCCCCATGGAGCCGCTGGCGTCCACGGCGAACAGGAAGATGTTGCCGGTGCGCTTTTCCCGGACTTTGCTGCGGATGTCCTCGCTCTGGATGGCCAGGGCCAGGCCCTTCTTGTCGCGCCATTTCTGATACGGCGCGGCGGCGCGCAGGGTGGCGTCGAAGGCGATGTCGGCGGTCTTCGTGCGCGGCAGCTCGGCCCGGACGTAGCGGCCCTGCCGTTCGTCGCTGCGGGTGGCGCTGCGCTTGCCGCTGCCGCTCTTCTTCTGCCGCCCTTTCGTGGGCTCAATCCAGACGGGGGGCAGCTTGACGCGCATATCGGCGGCGTCCACGCGGTCGCCGCTGGCGGCGTTGGGGTTCGTCATGGATTCCTCTTCCTGCCGGTCCTCCGGGTTGCCCTCATGGGCTTCGGTCTCGGTTTCCTTCGGGGCCGGGGCGTCGGGCTGGGAGAAGAGCTCCTCGTCCGGCTCCGGCGGCGGCGGCGTCTGCTGTTCCGGCGTTTCCGGCGCTTCGCCCGGCGCCGGCTCCGCCTGCTCCGCCGGCGGAATATCGCGCATCCGGTGGGGCAACACGAATTCGGCGGCGCGCTCCAAATCCTTCGGCAGCACGTAGCGCCGCCCGGCGAGCGCGGCCAGGGCCCGGGCCGCTTCAATGAGGTAAAGGTCGGCCCGGTGGCCGGCGGTGTTCGCTTTCAACGTATAGACCGAGGACAGGCGGATCATCGCGTCGGAGACTTCCACCTCCGGCAGGAGGGCACGCGCCGCCGCGATCCGCGCCGCCAGAGCGGCCGTTTCCGCCGCCCACGTCTGGCGGAAGGCGGCGGCGTCCCGCTCGAAATCGAGGACGCGCGTGACGATTTCCGCCCGCGTGTCCGCGGCATCCTGCTCCTCGTCCACCGAGACGAAAAGCCCGAAGCGATCCAGCGCCGACGGCGGCAGCGTCCCGCTCTCCGGCGCCATCACCGCCAGCACGGTATAGCGCGTGGCGCGCCAGTCGGAAAGGCCATCACGCTCCAGCCGGTAACCGCCGGTCTCGCGGATGGTAAGGACCGCCGTCAGGATGTCGTCCCGCAGCAGGTTGGCGTCGTCCAGATAGAGGATGCCGCCGTTCACCTCGTCCACCAGCCCCGGCTGGAGGCGGCGCTGGCCGAGCTTCACCGCCGCTTCGGCGTCGATGGAGCCGAACAGCCGGTCCTCGGTGACGCTGACCGGGACCTCCGTCCAGGGGACTGCCACCAGTTCCCGCGCGGCGCGGAGCAACGTCGATTTTCCCGTACCCTTGCCGCCGCTGACCAGAAGCCCTCCCGCCCGCGGGTTGACCAGAGCCAGTGTCACGGCCTCCTTGGCCTTTTCCCGGCCAAGGACAGCGGCGAAGGGAAAGCCCTGCCGTTTCATGCGTCAATCACCTTGTCCACCGTTTCCCAGTCGAGTTTCTGTTCCTCGAAGGGACGGCGGCGCATACGGTGCGGCAGCGCCAGCCGCGCCGCCGTGCGCAGGTCGTCTTTCGTGACTTCGGTGCGGCCGTCCACCGCCGCCAAAGTCTCGGAGGTCTTGATCAGCGTGATGTCGGCCCGGTGGCCGTCCACTTCGAGGGCGATGGAAATCTGCGCCGCCAGACGCAGGATCTCGTTGGAGGCCGTGACCTGCGGCAAGAGTTTCATCGCCCGCTGGATGCGGTGTACCTCGTTCTTCTGTTCCTCCTCCCACTGGCGGACGAAGGCTTCGGGATCGTCCTCATAGGCGAGGCGGCGCTTGATGACCTCGGCCCGGCGGTCGAGGTCCTTCTCCCCGGCGACGTAAACGGACAGCGCGAAGCGGTCGAGGAGCTGCGGCCGGATGTCGCCTTCCTCGGGGTTCATGGTGCCCACCAGCGAGAAGCGCGCCGGGTGCGAGTAGGATATGCCCTCGCGCTCGACGGTATTGATGCCCATGGCGGCGGAGTCCAGCAGCACGTCCACCACGTGATCGTCCAGCAGATTGATTTCGTCCACGTACAGGATGTTGCGGTTGGCGTCGGCGAGGATGCCCGTCTCGAAAGAACGCCGGCCTTCCTTGATGGCGGCCTCGATGTCCAGGGTGCCGACGACGCGGTCCTCGGTGGCGCTGACCGGCAGCTCCACGACTTTCATCGGCAGCTCCTCCACCGGCGGCTCGGCGTCGTCGTACTTCTCATGGCACTCGTCGCACCAGTTGGCCTTGTCCTGCGGGTCGTCGTGGAAACGGCAGCCTTTGACGCAGAGCCGCGGCGGCAAGAGGTCAGCCAGCGCGCGCACCGCCGTGGATTTCGCCGTGCCCTTCTCGCCCTGGATCAGTACGCCGCCGAGACGCGGATTCACCACGTTCAGCACCAGCGCCTTCTTCATGTCCTCCTGCCCGATGATGGCGGTAAACGGAAACGTTCCCTGTCGCTTCATTTTACAAGTCCTCCTATTCGTCGTCGTCCTCGAGCTCACCCTCGATGGAAAGGTACAGTTCCTGCAGTTTTTCCTTCATTTCCTCGTCGGCGTTCCACATCCGGCGCTGCTCCGCTTCGAGCAGCGTTTCAGCGATGTTCTGGAGCGCCCACGGATTCACCTTTTTCATCCACTGCTGCACCTTCGGATCGAAGGCGTATTTCTGCGCGTAGTCGTCGTACATCCAGTCCTCCATGACGCTCGAAGTCGCGTCCCACTGGAAGCTGATGTTCAGCCGGTTCGCCATGTCCATCGCGCCCTTGTAGCCGTGCTGCATCAGGCCCTCGATGTACTTCGGGTTCAGCGATTCGGCGCGCACCACGCGCTTCATCTCCTCGGCCACCGTCCGCACTTTCGGCGCGCCCCGGTTGGCGCTGTCGCCGACGTAGGACGCGGGCTCCTTGCCGCCGAAGCTCTTGACCGCGGCGATCATGCCGCCGTGGAAGCCGTTGTAGTCGTCGGAGCTCAGGATGTTCATGTCGTGGTTTTCCTCATTTTTCACCGTGAGGTCCGTCGCCGCCAGCCGCTTCCTGAACAGTTCCGGCTGATAGACGCCGCGCCGCCCGCCGCCGAAGACGTGGCCGCCCCAGCGCACGTAAACGTCGGCCAGGTCCTTCTCCGATTCCCAGTTCTTCGCGTCCAGCACCAGGTTGATGCCGGAGCCGTAAGTGCCGGGGGCGTCGCCGAAGACGCGGAAGGCGGCGTTTCTCCAGGCGTCGTCGGCGGTGGCGCCGTCCTTCTGCAGCAGTTCGCTGTCGGCGCGGATGTGCTTGCGCACGAAATTGTCCTCGTCGGCTTCGTCGAGGGAGGCCGCCAGCAACACCGCCTGGTCCATGAGCTCGGCCAGCTGCGGCAGCGTGTCGCGGAACAGGCCGCTAATCCGCGCCGTCACGTCGATGCGCGGCCGCTTGAGCTCCGCCAGCGGAATCGGCTCAAGCCCCGTCACCCGCAAGCTCCCTTTCTGCCAGACGGGACGGACGCCCAGGAGGTACAGGAACTCGGCGATGTCCTGGCCGCTGCTGCGCATGTTCGGCCCCGACCAGAGCACCATGCCGATATTCTCCGGATAGCGGCCCTCGTCGCCGATGTACTTCTCGATCATGCGGTCGCCGAGCTTCACGCCGGTGATCCAGCCGGCCTGCGAAGGCAACGCCCGCGGGTCGGCGCCGTAGAAGTTGCGTCCCGACGGCAGGAGATCGACGCCGCCGGCGCTGGGAGAACCCGACGGTCCCGGCGGTACGTAGCCGCCGGAGAGCGCCGACAGCACGCGCTCCAGCTCGTCCGTCGTCCGCGCCAGCCGGGGATAGATTTCCCCGACGATGAAATCCGCCAGCGACGCGAGCTTTTCCCGCCACGGGCCGGGCCCATCCGCCGCCTCCGGCAGCGCCAGCGCCGCCCCGGTCGCCGCTTTCGTGAAGCCGCCCGCCGCGATCGCCTCGACGAAGGCGCGGCTC
>JAEEGN010000176.1 GCA_016280345.1 Selenomonadaceae bacterium
GCGCTCGTAACCGTACTGGTGGACCGGGGTGATGGGATTCTTCACGCTGTTCATGGGGCAGCAGGCCTGGCAGCCGCGGAAATCCCCGTGCAGGATGCGCTTGCGGGCCGCCATGTAGGCGAAGGAATCAAGGGCCGCTTCCCAATCCACCCGGCCGTCCCGGACGTAGTCCCTGAGGTTCAGCGTCGGCTGGAACCAGCCGCAGAAATCGAGCCGTCCGTCGGGGTAAAGGTCGATCTCTCCCCAGGGGGCGAAGCAGCGTTTTTCGCCGGCCCGCTCGGCCAGCTGCACCGACGGCGAATAATCGGCGTCCAGCGCGAGCGTCCGCTTACCCTGCCGCTGCCGCCATTCGTTGCGCCGGGCCAGATCGCCCAACAGCGAGCGGCCTTCGCTGAGGGACAGCAGATCGGCGTACTTCGCCGCCAGCGCGTCCCAGGGTACCGCTTCGACTTCTTCCTGCATGGCCGCCGCTTCTTTCGCCGGCACCCAGAGGCGGAAATAGACCATGACGCGCCCCGCCAGCACGCGCTCGATTTCCATCAGCGTTCGCAGCGCCGGGCGGCTCGTTTCCGGACAAGCGAAGTAGTCGCTGTCCATGTCGTTTTCCGAGTAATCGAAGAAGAAGCCGATATACCAGGCGTGGAGGCGCAGCGCCAGCCGCGTGAAGTCCAGGACGTCGCCGGCGCTGTCCCGGTTGATGACGAGGGACAGGCTGGGGGCGAAGCAGAGCTTGTCCGCCGCTTTCAGGCGTTCCACGTAATCCTCAATGTTCCGCATCATCCGCGGGAAGACCGCCTCGCCGCCGGGGCCTTCCCAGCAGCTCCGGGCGAAGACGTCGGGACTGCTGCCGTTGATGGAGAAGTGCGTCTTGAAGAGGTTCTCCGCCGCCAACCGCTGGAATTTTTCCGTGAAGGCGATGCCGTTGGATTCCGTCATCACCGTGAGCTTCGGGTATTCCTCGGACAGGAAGCGCAGATAATTGTAGCTTTCCGCGGCGATATAGGCGTCGCCGCCGGTGACGAGGACGATGGCCACCCGCTCGTAGAGCGGCCGGCAATATTCGTAGTACCAGGCCGGCTCCATGGCGTGGTCCTTCTCGGCGCCGAATGTGTTGCGAACGCCGCAGTAGCGGCATTTGGCGTTGCAGGCGTTGGTGATGCGCAGGCGCAGGAGCCCGCCGTCCATCCGGGCCCTGAGGTCCGGGTAAGCGGCGGCGATTTCCTTTCGGCGGGCGTCAATCTGCTCCCGGTAGCGCCCCGCGGCCCGGCCGGAGCGGTCGAAGTGGAGCAGCGGGTTCACGCCGGCCGAACGCACGTCGGGATAGAGGGACAGGTATTCCTCGTTGGAGAAAAAGGGCGAGGGGTCTTTCCCCTCCCGCCAGCCCGCCGTCAGATAATGGCGGGCGGCGTCGAGGTACTCGCCGAAGCCGTACTGCCGACGGTACCAGACCTCGTCGAAGAGCAGCGAGGTCCGGATGGCGCGGACGTCTTCCTCCGCCGCAACGGGCGCCGCCGATGGGCCGGGCGCCGCGGCAGGCGGCGTTTCCTCCCCGCCGAATAATCGTTGGAAAATGCTCAAGAGATGTTCCTCCCGCGTTCAGCCCTCCCCTTTGGGAAGCGGGGACCGCGGAGCGGCGGGTGAGGTTCACCGCATTTCGCTTTACGTAAATCGTCATGCAGCGGAACCTGATCCGACTTGCTTCGCCCTGCCCGCGGCCCATAAGGGGAATGCGCTGTTACTCATACTTCCTTCACGGTAACGTCGTTGTGCCAGTGGACGTAGCCGCCCATCTCGTCCTCGTTGAAGAGAATCGAGAACTGCACCGCCAGCGGCACGAAATCGCAGCATTCCACCCGGCGGGCGGCCAGGTCCACCGGCACTGAAACCACGGCGGCGACGTTGTATTTTCCCTCCCGGAGCTCGGCCCGGAATTTCCAGTCCAGCAGGTAGCGGCTGCCGGCCCGGGGCTGCTCGACGATGGCGCGCTCGATCTTGGAATCGCTGTAGATGAGCTCCATGCCGGCCTCGTTGCGGATATGGTAGCCGGCGCCGAAAGCGGGCACCGCCTCCCGTACTTCGATGGCCATGCGCAGCGTCAGCGTCTGCCCGTAGACGGCCTCATGCACCGGGTTCCCCGCCTCGTCCAGCAGCACCACGTTGGCGAAGGTCAGCTTGCCGTTCTGGATGCGCTGGTAGGCAGCGGTCTTGCGGAATTCCGCGTTGTCGTCGAACCAGTGGTTGGGGGGAATGTCCGCGGTCGGCGGCGGGGCGGCGGGCCGGTTGGCCGCCGCTTCGGGCAGGAGGTTCCCCTGCCGGTCGTCGAGCTGCATCCGGCGGTATTCCTCGACGGCTTCGCTGGCGGTGCCGTCGAGTTTCACCTCGCCCTTTTCCAGCACGATGCCCCGCTGGCAAAGGTTCTTCACCGCCGCCCAGTCGTGGCTCACGAAGAGCACCGTGACGCCGCTCTCCAGGAGGTGCTTCATCTTGTCGATGCACTTGGCCTGGAAAAAGGCGTCGCCGACGGACAGGGCCTCGTCCACGATCAGGATATCCGGCTCCACGAAGGCGTTCACGGCGAAGGCCACCCGGGCGAACATGCCGCTGGAATACATTTTCACCGGCTGGCGGATGAATTCGCCGATGTCGGCGAAGGCCACGATGTCGTCGAGGCGCTCGTCCATCTCCGCCCGGCTGAGGCCCATGATGGTGCCGTTCATGTAGATGTTCTCGATGCCCGTCATCTCCGGGTTGAAACCGGCGCCGAGCTCCAGCAGCGACGCGATGCGCCCCCTGACGTTCAGCGTCCCGGCCGTCGGCGTCAGGACGCCGGTGATGAGCTTCAGGAGCGTCGATTTTCCCGCTCCGTTGCGACCGATGAAACCTACCGTCTCCCCCTGGCGAATGGTGAGCGTCACCTCCCGCAGGGCGTAGAAATCCCGGCTGTACCGCTTGTGGAACGGGTGCAGCGACTCCCGCAGCCGGTCTGAGGGCCGGTCGTAGAGCCGATATACTTTGGAAACGCCAACGAGCTCGATGGCGGTATCGTTATCCATGCCGCACCTCTAAAGGACGTCCGCGAAATGGGGGCGCATCCGCTTGAAGAACGCCGCCCCGAAAAAGAGAACTGCCAGCGTGACGCCCCAGTAATAGGCGGTCAGCGCCGGGTGCTGCCAGAACCATTCGTGGTAGATGAAGCTCTGGCGGTAGCCCTCGATGACGTAATAGGCGGGATTGAGTTTCAGGAGCCAGTGGTACTGCGCCGGGATCATCCGTAAGCTCCAGAAGATCGGCGTCCCCCAGAAGGCCAGCTGCAGCACCATCGCCACCACCTGGCCGATGTCCCGCAGGAACACCGTCAGGGCCGAGGTCAGCCAGGAAATGCCCAGGCTCAGGCAGAAGATGGCCGCTGTGTAGTACAGGAACTGCAGATTGTAGATGGAAACGCCATACCCGTACAGGATGAAGGACAGGAACAGCACGCCGATGAAGAAAGCGTGGACCACCAGCGCCGACAGCAGTTTCACCATCGGCAGCAGTTCCACCCGGAACACGACCTTCTTCACCAGGAAGCTCTGCTCCACGATGGCGTTGGCGGCGCTGGAAAGGCTGTCGGAGATGAAGAACCAGGGAATCATGCCGGCGATCAGCCAGAGGAAGAAGGGGAAATTGTCCACGGGCCGCGACTTGAATCCCACCTGGAACACGAAGAGGAAGACCAGCACCGTCACCATCGGCTGGATGAAGGCCCAGAGGATGCCGAGGTAAGAGCCGACGTACCGCTGGCGGAAATCCCGCCTGGTCATCTGCCAGAGCAGCCCCCGGTGGGCGATGATGTCCCCTGCCAGCGCCTTCAACGCTTGAAAATACCGCATACGCTTCCCCCAAAACCAGCGGACCGCAACGGAATGGCCCGCGTTGCCTTTTCTTCACTATCCAACCTATTATACATGAAATTTCCGGGCTTGAAAAGGCATGCCCCGGCAAATCCGGCCGCCGGAAACGGCCCCGTCAGCGCCGGCCGTTCTTCTTCCGGTACCACCAGACGCCGACGGCGACGACGCAGGCCAGCACGAAGAGAATGCTGAGCTTATGGCCGATCTTCAGCAGGTACTCCCAGCTTTCCCCCAGGGCCATGCCCGCCCCCAGGATCAGCGCCGTCCAGGGCAGGGAGCCCAGGATCGTCAGGATCAGGAATTGCTTCCGGTCCACGCTGGCGAAGCCCGCCGGCAGCGAGATGAAGGTGCGGATCACCGGCAGCATCCGGCTGAAGAAGACCGCCTTGAGGCCGTAGCGGTCGAACCACCGCTGGGCCATGTCCACGTGGGATTTCTTGATGAGGAAATAGCGCCCGTACCGGTCCACGAAGCGCCGGCCGCCGCGCCGTCCCACTTCGTAGGCGAAGACGGAGCCCAGGACGCCGCCCAGCATCCCGTAGAACATGGCGCCCCAGAAAGTCATGCGGCCGGCATAGATCAGGTAACCGGCGAAGCCCAGGATCAGTTCGCTGGGAATCGGGATGCAGGCATTCTCCATTCCCATCAGCAGGGCCACCGCGAAATAGCCCCAGCTGTCGATGAAACTCAAAAACATTTCCGAAAATCCGCTCA
>JAEEGN010000177.1 GCA_016280345.1 Selenomonadaceae bacterium
GATGAAGAAGGCTTCCTTGATGGTGCGCGGCAGATCCTCCACCCGCTTCACCAGATAGTTGTACTTGGTGATGGGCGTAGTGATACCGCTGATGTCCGCTTCCTGAAAGGAATCCTTGCCGATATAGGGATTGCCCACCTGGCCGGTGAAGCAGACCAGCGGGATTGAGTCCATATATGCGGTGGCGATGCCGGTTACGAGGTTCGTCGCCCCGGGACCGGAGGTCGCGAAGACGACGCCCACCTTGCCGGTTGCCCGGGCATACCCCTCGGCGGCGTGGACCGCGCCCTGCTCATGCTTCGTCAGGATATGCGGGAATTTCATCTTGTAAAGTTCATCATACAAGGTCAGCACCGAACCGCCGGGATACCCGAAAACGACGTCGACGCCCTCCTGCTTCAGGCTCTCCAATACAGCCCGTGCACCGTTGATCCGCAATGAAAAAACCTCCCTCAGCGTTGCCGGGACGGGCCGTTCGGCCCTCCCCACGGCGTTGCAGATTATCTTCCTCATTATATCCTCTTCCCGCGGGCTTGGCAATATGCCGGAAAAAAGAGATTCCCGCCCGGCGCGAAAAAAACGGGCGGGAATCTCTTTGTCTGGGTTTGGGGTGGCCTGCCGTATCGCGTTTCACATCATCCCCAGCACCAGCCCCAGAAGGCCCGAGCCCAGCAGTACGTGGATGACGCTGACTTTGCGGCGGACGGCGGCGACGGCCAGGATGAGGAGGATGACGCCCCGGGGGTCGATCCGGTTGAGGGGGCCGGCTTTCGGCGTGTCCCAGAGGGCCAGCACGATGAAACTCAGGCCGGCGGCGACGATCAGGGCCACCACCGCCGGGCGCAGTCCGTTCAGGACGCCGCGGATGGGGCCGATGTCGCCGTATTTGAAGAAGAGTTTCGCCAGCAGGATGCCGAGCAGCAGCGACGGGGTACAGAAGCCCAGCGTCGCGCTGACGGCGCCGCCGAAACCGGCGACTTTCATGCCGGCGAAGGTGGCAGCGTTGATGCCGATGGGGCCCGGTGTCATCTGGGAGATCGTGAAGATGTCGATGAATTCGACCAGCGTCAGCCAGTGGTAGCCGTCCACTACCACCGCCTGGATCAGCGGCATCGAGGCGTAGCCGCCGCCCACGCAGAACAGCCCTACCTGGGCGAATTCCCAGAAAAGCGTCAGATAGATTGCCATGGCGCGCCTCCTTTAATCGTATTCCCGGCCGCGCATCAGGGCGAGACCCAGCAGGCCGTCGATGACGATCAGCAGCATGACGTTGACGTGGAAGAAATAGCTGGCAACGAAGGTGGCGACGATGATGGCAAGGGGCAACAGGAGCTTTTTCCGTAGCTGCTTCTTCATCATGTCAATGCCGACGTTCACGATGAGGGCCGTCGCGCCGCACTGCATTCCCTTGAGTATCATGGCGATATAAGGGTTCGAGGCGAAGGCGTCATAGGCCATCGCGATCAGCGACAGGGTGATGAGCGGCGGCAGGATTGTCGCTGCCAGCGCCGTCAGCGCCCCGGAAAGGCCGGCAATGCGGTAGCCCATGAGAACGCAGGCGTTGACCGCCATGATGCCGGGCATGGACTGGGCGATGGCCACGAGGTCCAGCGTTTCCTTGTCGTCGATCCATCCGTACTCGTCCACGTACTTCATTTTCAGCAGCGGGATGATAACGTAGCCGCCGCCTACGGTGACGGCGCTGATGAAAAAGGTCGAGGCGAAGAGGGCACGGTAGAAGCGCGCGCCGTGAGTCGGTATCGCTGCCATGAAAGCGTCTCCTTTCTCATCTGTCCTGTTGGCAAGTTACATTGGCGCACGAAACGACTGCTGTGTATAAGCGGATCACTGAGGCGCTGATGCGCCAGGCGTCTGCTTATCACACGACGATAAAGCGTCGGTTCGCTGCTGTTCTCTAAGTGCGTGCGCTGTGCATACGTGAAAACGAAAATCGCCTGCGCCCTTCGGGCTTGGCGCATGAGGTTTTCACAGAAAAGCCCCCGGAAAAACCGGGGGCTTTCGTTTGTTTTCTGCCGGTGTATCCGTTACGCCTGGCCGGCCAGCCGCTTGTAGTTGGCAAGCCGCGCTTTGGCGTCCTTTTCCGTCTTGGCGTAGAGCGCCTCGGCCGTCTCCGGGAAAGCCCGCTTCAGCGACGAGAACCGCACCTCGCCCTGCAGGAATTCCTGGAAGTCCGCCGTCGGCTCCTTCGAGTCGAGGATGAAGGGGTTCTTGCCCGCCTCGGCCAGTTGCGGGTTGAAGCGGTAGGTCGCCCAGTAGCCCGCTTCGACGGCGCGCTTCTCCTCGGTCTGGCTCTTGCCCATGCCGATGCGCAGGCCGTGGTTGATGCAGGGCGCGTAAGCGATGATGAGGGACGGGCCGGGATAGGCCTCAGCCTCGGTGATGGCCTTCAGCGCCTGGTTCTTGTCGGAACCCATGCAGATCTGGGCCACGTA
>JAEEGN010000178.1 GCA_016280345.1 Selenomonadaceae bacterium
AGCGTGAGCGCCGCCTTCCTCACCTGTGGGAAGACGCCGCGCACCTGGTCGCCGAAGACCTGGATGTCGGGCTCCGCGGCCGTGACGATCAGGCCGACGACGAAGGCCGCGCCGAGGAGCAGCGCGAGACTCCGCCGCCGCGTGAGCGCCGCGCCGCAGCGCTCGCCCATCGGCTGGATGCCCAGATCGACGCCGAGCAGGAAAACGGTGAGGCCGAGGATCAGCAGGCCGCCTCCGAGCAGGAACCGCCCGAGCCACCAGGCGGTCGCGCCGAGCGCAGCGGCCTCGGGCGTTCCGGATGCGGGGACGGTCGCCAGTCCCAGCACCGTCACGATGGCCATGACGGGCAGGACGGACATCGCCGTTTCCTTGCATTTTTCCAAGAGGTTCATTTGCGCGCGCCCGGTCCCGCCGGACGGAGCATCATTCTAGCAGGGAACGGATGTTCCCGCAAGCCAGGGCCGACGCATCAAAAGTGAGACCGCCCCGGAAGGACGGTCTCACTTTTGATGCGTCGGAGCGTTTCTAGCCGGCGGCCCGAGGCCGCCGGCTTCCGGCGCTGATGCGTGCCGCGATCCGGTCAGCGTTCTTTTCCGCCTTTTCCCTTTCTCCTTGCACTCCGGGCCTCCCGCTCGATTTCGCGGATGCCCCGCTTCGTTGCTTCGTCCACGTAGTCCTGCACCAGTTCGAGGAACTCGCGGCAGGCCCGAGTGGACTCTTCGAACAGGGCGACCTGGTCGGCCGGGATCGCCTTGACGAAGTGTTTCGTCTTTCGCCGGTACTGCAGGTTGTAGGCCTTCTTGCCCGACTTGCGGACGGCGCTGACGCAGAGCTTGCCGCGCGTCATGCGCGGCGCCGCCTCGAGGATGGCGGCGATCCTGGTTTTCGCTTGCATGGCGCAGGATGATATACTATAGTATCTCGCATGTCAAGCACAAATTCCGGCGCCATGCGGACGCCGCCCCCGCCCGCTGCCCCGAAACGCCGCATCACCCTGGTCGACGCGCTCAAGCGCGTCCCGGACTTCCGGGTGCCCGGCCGGACGAAATACCCGCTCTACGAAATGCTCTGCATCGTCGTCTGCTCCATGATCTGCAACGGCACGAGCTACGCGGACCACGAGCTGTTCGGGCGCGCCAAGGCCGATTTCCTCAAGCGGTTCCTCCCGCTCAAGAACGGGACGCCGAGCCACGACCAGTTCCGGTACGTCCTGATGAACCTCGATCCGCGGCGCTTCAACGCGGCGCTGCTGGACTGGGCGATGGGCATCGTCGAACTGGCCGGCGACACGCTCGCCATCGACGGCAAGACCCTGCGCCGCGCATTCGGCGAGAACGGCCGCAAGCCCTGCATCGTGAGCGCCCTCTCGGGCAAGCACCAGATCGTGATCGCCCAGGTCAAGGCGGACGAGAAGTCCAACGAGATCACGGCCGTGCCGGACCTGCTCGAGCTGCTCCTGCTGGAGGGCTGCATCGTTTCGATCGACGCGGCCGGATGCCAGAAGGGGCACGTCGAAACGATCGTCGAGCGCAAGGGCGACTACGTCATCTCGCTCAAGGGCAACCAATCGACCATGCACGAGGAGATCCGGGCCTTCATGCTCGACCCGGCGTTGCAGGGGTCCTTCGCCGCGGCCAGAACGGTGGATTGCGCCCGGGGGAAGGTGGAGACGCGGACGTGCTGGCAGACGGCGGACCTGGACTGGTTTGCGGACAAGGCCGAATGGAAGGGCCTGAAAAGCGCGTGCATGGTCAAGAACGAGATCTTCCGAAAGAAAACCGGGAAGACGACGACGGAACTGCGCTTCTTCATCTCGTCGCTGCCGGTCGACCCGAAGCGGATGCTCGGGCTCGTCCGGTCGCACTGGCGGATCGAAGCGATGCACTGGGTGCTGGACATGGAATTCGACGAGGACCACTCGCGGGCCAGGGGCGGGCACTCGGCCGAGAACCTGGCGATGCTGCGGCATCTGGCGATCAACGTGCTGCGCGTGGACAAGTCCGTCTTCGGCGGGATCAACCGGAAGCGCAAGGAACTGACGTGGAACGAGGAGAAGCTGTACCAAGTCGTCATGTCGGCATAGGAACGGCCGTGTCAGGCGCCAGGACCGGACCGTCCCGGAACGGGAACGGCGCCGATGTCGTGCCCGTCGGAGGCCGGAGGCGGGTCAAACCGTCGCCCGACAGCTCGTAGGCGCGGACACCGACGGCACGAGGCCCGGCGGGAGAGGCGGAAAAGCCTACGACGAATCAAAACGAGCCGCCTCCGCCGCCACGGCGGCGGAGGTCTCGTTTTGATGCGTAGGCCCTGGCGTGTGCATTGCGTCATCGTAAAGGACGCCGGGAACGCAAACGGAATGCGAGCTCTCCCCCGCGCTGCCTGCACCCCGCAGGCTCCACGATGAATTGGGCCGACGGAAGCCACAGCCCGTTTTCGAAATCGCGGCCGCGGACCAAAAGGAGCCCGTCCTCCTTGGCTTCCAGATAATAGCCTTCGCTGCCGTTCACCCCAATGCCGGTCTTCTGGCTGCCGTCGTTCCAGGTGTAGCCGACCGAGGCCGTGTTGAAGCATACCGGAAAATCCGCGGCTCCCGAAAACATGGTGTTCGGGGAGTTGAGTTCCCAATGGCTGTGCCCTGGAAGCCTGGAATCGAAGGCCCGTACCATCGACAGGTAGGTCTCATATTCCGCATCGGTGCCGTTGTCGGTCAGGTC
>JAEEGN010000179.1 GCA_016280345.1 Selenomonadaceae bacterium
AGATCAATTTCTTCTTCTGATTTACGACCACGCAAAAGCCCCCGCTCCGGCGGGGGCTTTTTACTGTGCGGAGGGGCAGGAAGGGCCGGCGCGGCCGGTCGTCGATGCGGCAAAAGGGGCTGTCGAAGGCGGGAACGCGCGACAGCCCCTTCCTTTTCGGAGGGTTTACCGGTTCGGCGTCAGGAGGGCGTTTCTTCCGCCTGCTTTTGCCGGCGGGCTTCCGCCTGTTCCGCCGTTTCCTCGTCGGGGGGCGCCAGGATCAGCAGGGCCGGCAGGTTCGAGGCGCCGGGCGGGGAGTACTCGACGGTGATTTTCTCACCGGGCGGGCAGAGGCCCAGTTCGGAAAGCGTGAAGTCCGGCGCCAGCGTCATCGGGACGTCGAAGGTCGCGGGCAGGCGCTCCGGGGCCGTTTCGCCGAAGAAGAGAGCGCCCGACGGCGTCCTGACCAGCCGCGCCTCGTCGTCCCCGCAGCGGAGGCGCACGGTTCCCGCATAGACGCCGCCCAGCGGACTCAGCAGGAGACGCGTCGGCGACCGGCCTTTCGTGGGAATCTCGAAGCGGTAGAGGATACCGTAATTGCCTTCGTTTTCCACCGCCGTTTCGTCGGTGGCGTCGATGCCTTCCCGGTAGCAGTCTATCTGATCGTCTCCGATGGGGATGTAGACGAAACCGTCCCGGTCCGGGTCGTAGGCGCGCCGGGCCTTGACCGTGCGGTTCATGCCCCGGAAGGTGCCGCGAAGCGCCTGCTTGTCGCGGGGCAGTATCCGGGCGCTTTTCACGAAAACAGCCGGGTCGGCGTCGGCGGGGCAGAAGACCACCGATACCCGAAGGGGAGCGGAGAGTTTCAGGTCATAGACGCCGCCGCCGAGTTCGCCGGGTTCCAGCAATACGCGCTCCATCATCGGGTCCAGGACGACGGTGGTGCGGCCGTCAACGGCGCGTTTCTGTTCCGGTTGCGGCAGGGTCATGTAGTCGGTTTCCATCCCCTTGCCCACCTGCAGGTAATCGGTATCGGGATCTCCCGTTGCCGAGCGCCGGACGCGCACCCGGGCCCGCCGTTTCCGCTCGTTTTCCAGCACCACCGCCAGTTTCCCCGGCTGCGTCGTTTCGTTCAGATGGTAGTAGAAGACGCGGACGTCGCCCTCGACGACGTCGGAATACAGGATGCCGTGCTCTTTCACGTATTCGGGACTGTCGGAAAAGAGCAGGGTACCGCCGGCGTCCTTCGTCTTCACCGGCCACGGCCGCATGGGGTGGCGGCGGATGACGGCGGTGACGTTGTCAGGGCCGTCCGGCCCGGGGCGGTTCGCCGCCCGGCGCAGGAATTCCTCCAGGGCGCTTTCCCGGCGCGCCGCGGCTGCTTCCGGTCGGGCTTCGGGGGAAGCGGCGGCCGCCGCGCCGGCTGGCCCCCCCAGCAGCGTCCCCAACAGGCAGGCGGAAAGAACGGCTTTCCATTTCATCGGTTCGTTCTCCTTTGCGATCGTTGCATGATGGGCGGGCCGGCCGGAAGGGGCGGCCGCTGCCGGGCGGCCGTTCATCCCGGCGCTTTCACGCGTTGTCCCGCGCCGACAGCCATTCGCTCCAGCGAAGGGGCTTCGCCGCGCCGCGCTGCTCCCCGGCGTAGACGTAGAACAGGCGGAGCATGGCGGCCCGATGGCGATGCTGCTGGGTGTACCAGTCATCGCTCGCGGCGTCCACCAGCAGGTCAGAGCCGCCGAGAAGGGTCTGCCGGCGGGCGATTTCTTCCAGCGGCAGGCCGGGGTTTTTCAGGATATCGTACATCACGAGGAAGGTCGTGGCGCGTCCCCGGCCCGCCTGGCAGTGGAAATGGAGCCAGGCGTTTTCCGGCAGGCCGGCCGTCAGGCGCAGGAACTCGTCCACCACCGGCGCTTCGGGCCAGACCATATCCGCCGCCGTCAGCCGCACGTAACGGAAGCCCGCGGCTTCGGCCACGGTTCGTTCGTCCTCGGTGGTCCGGGGCGCGAAGGCCCGCGGCTTGAGGGCGGCCTCGTCCTCATGGCCCAGGGGCTGGAAGATCGTCCGCAAGCCGGTCAGGGCGGCCAGCCGTGTCGTCTCGTCTTCCGCGATTTCCTGATCGGAGCGGCCGTCGTTGGCCCGATTCTTTTCCTCGTACCAACTCACCGGCAGACCGTCGGCGAAGCCGTGGGATTCCTGCCGGAGGTCGAAGAGGTAGATCGTCGCCCCGGCGGGCGCGATCCCGGTCAGGTGCCGGTAGAGGACGGCGATCCCGTCCCGGGAGGGCTGGCCGCTGGCGGAGGCGAAAAGCGTGTCCAGTCCCGTGCGGTCCGGCGCTTCACCGGTGAAATCCCGCTGCCAGGCCCCGCCGGCGAACCGGAAATTCCGGGGCAGTTCCGCCGCCGCGCTGCCGTCCATCCGCCAGACGCCGGCTTCAGCGGGAAGGGCCAGAAACGCCAGCGCCCAAAAAACGATCAGCGCCAGGAACCGGCGCCCCAAACGCTTCTTCATGACTGCATTCCCCCCGGCCGCGTTTGCCCGGATCGGATGCGGGAACGCGGCGACTCCGTTTCCTTCCTGTTCCTTCATGGCGCGCCGTACAGTTCCGGCCGGCGGTCGGCGAAGACGTCGATGGTGTGCTTGACCCTGTCCCGCTCGGCGAAATCAAGGCTGGCGGTGATGACGTCTTCCGCCGTTCCGGTCTCGGCCAGGCGGTTCCCCCAGGGGTCGATGAGCAGGGAGTGGCCCGCCAGTTCGATGCCGTTGGCGAAGCTGCCGCTGCCGTTGGCGGCGGCGACGAAGAACTGGTTCTCCACCGCCCGGGCCACGTTCAGGAGGCGCCAGTGTTCGAGGCGCACCGTGGGCCAGGCGGCGGGCAGGAACAGCACGGCGACGCCCTCCAGGGCCAGGCGCCGGGCCAGCTCGGGGAAGCGCAGGTCGTAGCAGATGATGACGCCGCATTTCACGCCGTCCAGCGTGAAGACGGCGACGTCCTGCCCCGGCACGAAGGCTTTGTTCTCCTTCGCCGGCGAGAAGAGATGGGCCTTGTCATAGGAGACCAGCAGCGTTCCGGCGCGGTCGAAGACGTAGCAGCGGTTGTGGACGCCGTCGGCCAGTTTCGCCGCCACCGAGCCGCCGACGACGCCCACCTTGTGTTTGATCGCCAGCTCCGCCAGGACTTCCCGGGCCCGCGCCCCCTCCGGGTCGGCGTAGTCCGCCAGGGGCCGCGGATAGAAGCCGACGTCCCAGAGCTCCGGCAGCAGGACTGTATCCGCCCCGTCGGCCACCGCCCGCTCCAGCAGGCGACGGACCGCGGCGACGTTCGCCTCGCGGTCGCCGATGGCGATTTTCGGCTGCAATACGGAAATTCGCATGGTGCTCGTCCTTTCCTTTCCTCGCTTCCGCCGTTTATTCCCCGAAGAATTCTTCTTCCAAAGCGATGCAGAGCATGTGATATATCGGCAGATGGTACTCCTGGATCCGGTACGTCTCCCGGGAGGGGGCGCAGATGGTGACGTCGGCGCGGCCCCTGAGCTTCCCGCCGGTCTCCCCGGTCAGGGCGATCGTGGCCAGCCCCAGCGCCCGGGCCGTCGTCACGGCGTGGATGACGTTGGCCGAGTTGCCCGAAGTGCTGATGCCCAACAGGGTGTCCTCCGGCCGTCCCAGCCCGAGAACCTGCTGGGCCATGGCGAGGTCGGGGGCCTGGTCGTTGGCGAAGGCCGTGGTCAGCGCCGTCTCGCTGACCAGCGACACCGCCGCCAGCGTTCCCTGCAGATGGTCGGCCAGGTAGTCGGCGGTTTCCGGCGACACGGCCCGGAATTTTTCCCGCAGCGCCGGCGGGACGGGCCGTTTCTTCAGAAAGCCCTTCATGAGCTCGCCGACGACGTGCTGGGCGTCGGAGGCGCTGCCGCCGTTGCCGCAGATCAGGAGTTTGCCGCCCTTGGCGTAGGTCCGGCACAGGGTCCCCAGCGCCGTCAGCATATCCTGGCGGCAGACGCCGAGCGCCGGATAGCGCGCGATGAGGTCGTCAACGTGCTGCTTTGTCGTGTATTTCATGGCAATCCTCCGTCAAACCGCGCTCATTCCGCCGGTTCTTCCTTCCCGCTCTCTTTTTCCGGCGCTTTTTCCGTTCCCTTCGCGCTGTCGCGGGCCCAGACGCACTCCATGAAGTCCTCATAGACTTCCTCGAGATGCTGGACGAGGACGCTGAGCATGAGCTGGATCATCTTGCTGTCGAAGGTGTCCTCCACGAAGGGCAGGCAGATGTCGAGATAGACGATGCCGTCCGGGCGCAGGTAATACTTGAAGATCTTGTACCTGACGTTGAGTTCGTTGATGTACTCCGACACCCGCGGGCGTTTCGCCTCCGATACGCCGGTCACGATCTGGGTGCGGATCAGCGTGAAGACGCTGGTGTCGATGAAAATGGCCAGCGGCAGCACTTGGCTTCTGGCCTCGACACGGGAGCGGAACACCACCGTCTGGTAGTCGTCGTCGAGCGTCTCGGTGCTGAAGACGTTGATGTCGTTCTCCATCAGGAATTCCTGGAATTTCAGTGCCTTCTGGTTGGCCTCCACACCCTTGCCCTTTTTCTTCGCGGCTGACTTCGTCTCCGCGTCGTCTTTCCTTTTCTGCATCGCGTTTCCTCCTTTGCGCCATTCCGCCAACAAAAAAACCGCTCCCATGCCCCTCCCGGTACCGCCCCGGCGGGGGCGGCTTGCCAGGCGCGGGGCGTTGGCAAAAGGCAGGAACGTGAGAGCGGTGGTTCATACGACAGGGATAAAATCAAATCAGAACGCGGGAACAATCGCGCCCTTGTACTTCTCGTTGATGAAGTCCTTGACTTCCTTCGACTGCAGGGCCTTCAGCAGCGTCTGGATCTCGGGGCGCTTCTCGTCGCCCTCGCGGACCGTCAGGATGTTGACGTAGGGCGAGGTCTTGTCCTCCATGAACATGGCGTCCTTCGTCGGCACCAGCTGGGCCTGCATGGCGAAGTTGGTGTTGATGACGGCGGCGTCCACGTCCTCCATCGTCCGGGGCACCTGGGCCGCTTCGACTTCCTGGATCTTGACGTTCTTCGGGTTGGAGACGATGTCCTGGACCGTGGCCTTGACGCCGGTGCCGTCCTTCAGCTTCAGGACGCCGGCCTTCTGCAGCAGGATCAGGGAGCGGCCGCCGTTGGTCGGGTCGTTGGGGATGGCGATCTGGGCGCCGTTCTTGAGCTCGTCGAGCTTCTTGATCTTCCGGGAATAGATGCCCATCGGCTCGACGTGGACGCCGCCGGCGTTCTTCAGCTTCATGTTCTTGTGCTCGCTGATGAAGTTCGTCAGATACGGCTCATGCTGGAAGAAGTTGGCGTCGAGCTCCTTGTCGTTGAGGGCCATGTTCGGCTGGACGTAGTCGCTGAACTCCACGATCTGGAGGTCGATGTTCTGCTTGGCCAGCAGGGGCTTGATGATCTCCAGGATTTCCGCGTGGGGGACCGGCGTCGCGCCGACTTTCAGCGTGACCTTCGCCGCCGCGCCCGAGGAAGGCGCCGCGCCGGAGCCGGATCCCGAGGAGGCCGGCTTCTGCCCGCCGCCGCCGCAACCGGCAACGAGGGCCGTCAATAGGCAGACCGTGAACAGTAAGAACCATTTTTTCATCGTGAATCTTCCTTTCTTTTTTCGGCTTTTTATTTTTTGTTCAGCTGCTTCGCCAGGCGGTTGCCGGCGAATTGGATGAGCTGGACAAGGATGATGAGGACGAGGATGGTGGCCAGCATGACCTCGGGACGGAAACGCTGGTAACCGTAACGGATGGCCAGGTCGCCGAGACCGCCGCCGCCGATGGCGCCGGCCATGGCCGATTCGCCGACCAGGGTGATGACCACCGTGGTGAGCTGGGCGATGATGCCGGGCATGGCTTCGGGGACGTAGACGCGCCGGATGATCTGCATCGGCGTCGCTCCCAGGGCCAGCGCCGCCTCGACGAGGCCGTAGGGGACTTCCTTCAGCGCCGTTTCCACCTGGCGGCCGATGAGGGGGATGGAGGCGATCGTCAGCGGCACCATGGCCGCCGTGGTACCGATGGAGGTGCCGGCCACCAGCCGGGTGAAGGGGATGATGGCCACCATCAGGATGATGAAGGGCACCGACCGGACGGCGTTGACGATACCCGCCAGCACGCGGTTCAGGGGCAGGCATTCCAGGATCTGGCCCCGGGCCGTCGTGACCAGCAGCACTCCCAGCGGAACGCCGGCTATCGTCGCCGCGATCATGGAGACCACCACCATGCGGATGGTCTCGCCCAACGCCTTCAGCAGGAGGTCAACCATTTCAGCGGACATAGCCGATCACCTCGATTTCCAGGTCCCGCGCCCGCAGGTAGGCCATCGCCTGCTCCACCGCTTCCGGCGTCCCCTCGATGCCCACCAGCAGGCGGCCGTACGGCGTGTCCTTGATGTGGTCGATGTTGCCGTAGAGGATGCTGACCTCCACCGGATACTGCCGGATGAGCCCGGCGATGACCGGTTCGTCGGCGCTTTCCCCCAGGAACGTGAGACGCACCAGCAGCTTGCTCCCGGGGAACGGGGTGGGGGAGATTTCCTGATCGCGGAAAGCGACCGGCAGCTCGTTGGACATCACCACGCTGATGAATTCCTTCGTCATCGGCCGCTGCGGCTTGGTGAAGACTTCCAGCACCGGCCCCATCTCAGTGATGACGCCGTTCTCGATGACCGCCACCCGGTCGCAGATATCCTTGATGACGTTCATTTCGTGCGTGACGACCACCACCGTCAGCCCCAGCTCCCGGTTGATGTCCCGGATCAGCGCCAGGATGGCCTTCGTCGTCTGCGGGTCCAGGGCGCTGGTGGCTTCGTCGCAGAGCAGGACCTGGGGCTCCGAGGCCAGGGCCCGGGCGATGCCCACGCGCTGCTTCTGGCCGCCGGAAAGCTGCGACGGGTACTGGTTCGTCTTGTCGTCGAGGCTGACGAGATGCAGCAGCTTCTCCACCTTTTCCCGCACTTCGTTTTCCGGCATGTTGTCGAGGCGCAGCGGGAAGGCCACGTTCTCGTAAACCGTGGCGGAGGACAGCAGGTTGAAGTGCTGGAAGATCATGCCAATCTTCTTGCGCGCCTTCCGGAGCTCCGAGGGCGGCATGGCCGTCAGGTCCTGGCCGTCCACTACGACGCGGCCCCCGGTGGGGCGCTCCAGGAGATTGATGCAGCGGATCAGCGTTGATTTGCCGGCGCCGGAAAGCCCGATGATGCCGAAAATCTCGCCGCGATCGATGGAGATGTCGATGTTCCGCAACGCCGTCACGGGCCCGTCGGGCCCGTCGTAAACCTTTTCTATATGGGAAAGCTCAATCATGCCACGCCTGCTTCCTGGAATAAGATACCGCCGCGTCCCCGCGCGGCTGCCGGCCGGGGCGCCTCCCGACGGCGCTCGTTTTGTACCGGCATACTATATTATTATACCCGCATTCGCTGAAATATACAATCCGAAACCCCGTCCGAAACCATGATTTCGCAAATATTTTCTGCCGAACCCCGGGGCGGCCCTTTCAACCGCAAAAAAGGGCCTCTTTGCCAAGAAGCCCTTTTGACGCGCTGTTGTCGCCCGCGAGGGCGGCCCTCATTCCCGGATCGAGGTCTGTCGCCGCCGTTGCTTGGCTTCGTAAAGGCAGACGTCGGCGGTCTTCATCAGGCGGGAAATATCGGTATCGGGATGGCAGACGAATTCGGTGACGCCGATGGAAAGCTCGACGTAATACGGTTTGCCGCTGTCCTCGTTGTAGTCGGCGGCAAGGCGGCGCGTCCTTTCCACCGTGCCGGGTTCGCCGTCTCCCTTGCAGGAAAAGACGACGAATTCATCGCCGCCGACGCGTCCGATGATGGCCTTTTCGCCGAAGCCCTGGCGCAGCAGGCGGGCGGCGGTGGAAATCGCGTCGTCGCCCGCCGCGTGGCCGACCTGGTCGTTGATGTGCTTCAGGTGGTCGAGGTCGGCGAAGGCCAGCACGGCGGCATGGCCGGCATGCTCCGCCACCGCCGCCCGCACCTGCCGCTTGAAGCCGAAGCGGTTCAGCAGCCCCGTCAGTTCGTCGGAGGTCGCTTTCTGCTCGAAGTGCTGGCGCTGGTCATGGATGGCCCGCATTCGGGCGACGCCTTCCGCCAATATCCCGATCTCGTCTTCGGCGTCGTTCCCGTCGTCGGCGACGGCGCGGGAATCCCCGTGCAGCTTCTGGAACTCATGGGCGATGTTCTGCAGCGGCTCCGAGATCGAGCGGGCGAAAAAGCGGATGATGAGCGCCGCCACGATCAGGATGAGCAGGAATACCACCGCCGAAATCCGGAGCAGCCGGCGGGCCGGGGCCGTCACCTTCGCCAGCGGATAGGAGGAGATGATGGTCCACCGGTTCCCGGAAAGCTCGAAGGGCGTCACCATGGCAAACTGCTCCTGGCCGTCGGGGGCCCGGCAGTTCGTGAAGGTCTGCTCCTGGCTTTTGATCGCCTGGTGCAGCGCCTCCGCCAGCTTCGGATCAGCCACCAGGTCGGCCAGGACGCCCACGATGGAGGGATCGTCGCTGCAGCCGGCGACAAAGCCGTCGCCGTCGGTGATATAGACACGGCCGTCGGGGAAGATTTCTCCCTGCAACGCCTGCTGCGTGAGGTCGGAGAGGTAAATCGAGGCCATCAGGATGCCCCGGAGCTGGCCGTCCTCGAGGATTGGCTGCAATACCATCGTCTGCATCGTCTTCGTGGTCTCGCCGATGAAGGGCTGGGAAATGTAAGGCTGCTTCGTGTCGATGACCTTTTTGACATACGCGCGGGAACTCCGGTCCAGATGGACGCCGTCGGCCCGCAGCGTCCGGCCGTCCGGCCGGATGAAGAAGGTCTGGGCGATCAGCGGGCTGGCTTTCCTGACGTCATTCAGATAGGCCAGGGCCTCCGGTTCTTCCGCTGTCAGGATCGCGTGGTTGGCGCTGGCCACCTTCAGCGGCAGATGGATATCGGCTACCAGCAGCTGCATGCGGAGCGCGGCCTCCTTGCCGATGCACCGCGATACCATGACCATGTTGCCGGTCAGCATTTCGCTGGCCAGGTAGTAGGTCACTCCGGAAATCACCAGAAAACACAATACGACAAGCGGCAGCAGAACCTTCATGAACCTGGCGTTCACCGTCGAAACAGACATCGCGATCCTCCTCCCGGCAAGGCGGGGCCTCCCGTGCCGCATCATGGCCGGGCAGCGTTTTCTGAAATAAATGTATCATACTTTCATTTCTTATGTCAATAAAAATGAATTTAATCATGAAAATTCTATTGACAAAATCATGAATTCGTGTTACGCTCATTCCGTAGCCGGTGAACGGCTGAACTTCATAGCGAGCGGATCAGGTGTCGCAAGACTCAATAGGAAAGTTGGTAAAAGCCAACGCGATCCCGTCACTGTAACAGGGAGCGATCCTGCACGGGCCACTGGGGCTTTTCCCCGGGAAGGCGCAGGAGAGCGATGAACTGGAGCCAGGAGAACTGCCTGATCGACAATCGCCGTTTGACCTGCGAGGAACAGGGAAGGGGATTCCGCGAGAGGCGGCGCGCCGTTTGGGCGCAGAGCGCGTTTCGTGATTTCCCGGACTCTTTTCCATTGGCGAAAAGAGTTTTTTGTTTGCCGTCAACCCTCCCAATGTCATACCCCAAAGTCACCCCT
>JAEEGN010000180.1 GCA_016280345.1 Selenomonadaceae bacterium
CCCCGGCCGCGACTCCCATGCGCCGGCCGTTGCCCATCGCCTCCTGTTGGGCGTCGTAAAGCCCCCAGAGGGAAACGGCGCCGAGGGAAACAAAGGACAAGAGCCCCGCCCCGAGCAGCAGCAACAAAATCCTTTGACGAATGTTCATCTTCTTCATCTCTTCACACCCGACTCATCCTATGATACATCGGTGACGAAAACGCATCTTTCCCGCCAGCATGACAAGAGGGCCTTGTCCGGTCGCCTCCTCGCGGGACAGGCTACTGCGCGTTCATGGAAAGCTCGACGAGCTTTCCGGCAAGCTGCGCCTTCTGCAGCACCGCCTCGGTGATTTCCTCCCCCTCTTTGATGACGACGGCGCCGCTACCGGCCACGATATCACGGGCCGCTTTCTTGCCGAGCAGGAAACGGCGATGGCGTTCCATCGTCGCCTTGTAGGCGGCCGTCGTCTTTTCCAGCCCGCTGGCCGACTTCGCCGTCCTCATCATCCACGGCGCCGTCACTTTTCTCGGTTTCAGCGCCGGTTCTATCTCCGGCAAGGGCGCGATCTCAGGGGCCGCCTCGTCCGCCACCGGCTCCGCCGCGGATTCCGGTTCCGGCGCCGGAACTGGAATTTCGGGCGCCGGCGCCGATTCGGGAGCCGGCGCCGGGGCGAATACGGTTCTTTCCCGATGGGCGCCATCCCCCGGGTCGCCGATGACAGTCACCTGCTTGCCGAAAATGGCGATCTCGTCGGCGGGAATCTCGCGCTCCTCACCCTGCGGGTTCACGATCCGGACCTTCTGCACCGTGCCGTCCCCGTCGATGAAGATCTCGCTGACCTTGCCGTTGATGGCGCCCGACTTGGTGATGGCCTTGGTGCCGATGATGCGGATATTCGCGTCCAGCATGGCCTCGAAGTCCCCGGACTCCTCCAGCGTCAAGATGCTGCCGCTGCTGATGACAGTGACGGCATCGCGGCCGATGGCCACCACCGAGGTAAAGGGCAACAGCTTCACGCCGCGGTACCATTCCTCGTCCTCGATGGTGATGGCCGCCACGGCGCCCCCTTTGGCGTCGATGACCAACGTCTTGCTGACGCCCAGTTCTCGCCCTTCGGTGATGCTGATGACCGGAAGCCCCAGGATCTCCACGCTCTTTTTCATCAAAGATTCCCTCCCCTGTCAACGATTTGGCCCTGTGCTCCTTCTGTGCCCGTGGGGGCCGTGACACCCACCTTCTCCGGGCGCCGGAATGAACAGCGGTCGCGCCCCCCTTCCTTGGACTGGTACAGCGCCGTATCCGCCGCCTTCAGCAAGGCGACGGGATCGTATTCCCTCATTTCCCCGCGCCAGACGGTACAGCCGATGCTGACGGTAACGCCCAGCCCGGCGAGGTAGCCGTCCTCATGGATGTGGTTCTGGAGACGTCCGGCGATAGCGTTGACCGCATCCTTCCGCACATCGTAAACGAGGATGATGAATTCGTCCCCGCCGAACCGTCCCGCGATGTCAGACTCCCGCAGCGAGCACCGGATCGCGTCCGCGACCTTCGTGAGCACCTGGTCGCCCTCCTGGTGGCCGAACCGGTCGTTGATCTGCTTGAACGAATCCACGTCGATCAGGAGCAAACCGGCCCCCACCGTCCCATCAGCGGATTCTTTCGGACGGTTCAGCGCCCGGTCGATATAGCGGCGATTGTAAAGCTGCGTCAGGAAATCCACCGCCGCGTCGTGAGAGGTAATGGAATTCTGCTGCGCCAGGGCGCTGTTCTGCTTCTTGAGCTGCCAATCGCGCTGGCGCAGCAGTATCAGGAGATGCTCGTTGGCCCGGATGACGAGGAACTGCCGCACCCAGACCAGCGCCATGGCGACCACCGCGGCCCGGAAGGCCAAAGATTCCGTCCCGGGTTTCGTCCCCGCCAGGAAGAGCAGAAAAAACGCCAGCCCGTCCGGTAGCAGCAGGCAAAAATATTCCCAGGCGCGCCGAACCCGATAGCGGGAGAATACCGCCTCCGCGATCCGCGCGTTCCGCAGCACCGGCGCCGGGCAGAGCGCGGCGCCGGCCATCAGGAGAAAACCCGCCGGGCGGAGCGGAGCGGCAAGCAATCCCAGCGTCTGGCCCGACGTTGCCGGTGAAACACAAAAGGCCTGGCCGCCGTATGCGAGGGCAAGCCCCATGCCGAGCAATAGGTTCCTTCGGCTCAAATAGCGCCGGTGCGTATTGAAGAAAAGGACCGCCGTCATGAGCTGGAAATCCAACAGCGAAAGCATTGTCTTCATCACCGCCAGTGGCTCCTTTTCCCAGACGGGCAGGCGTGCCGAGGCGGTCATCCACAGCAACGTGCTGCTGAAAAGGACGACGATTCCCAGATCGGTCAGCGTCCGGTAACTCACCATTTTCCCCTGCCAGAGATACGACAGGATGGCGGCCAGAACCAAGCCCGCCCCCGCTGTTTCAAACGCATCCGCCCAGGCGAAAGCGCCTGCCGTCAGGACCTCTCCCAAACAATGCAGGAAAACGCCGCCCGCCATCATCACCCAGGGACGCCGACGGTGGCGGTGCAGGGAACAGCTGGCGCGCCAGAGCGCCAACGCCGCCGTGCCGATGCCGAGGGCGGACAAGAGGGACATTGGCAGGATTTCCGGCGCGGATGTGTCCGAAAACACCGTCATCCGCCGCAGGATGACGCCGTAAAAGAGCGCGATGTAAACGCCGGCGGCGATAAAGAATCTTCGTTTCAAGACAAGACGGCCCCTCTCCGGTTCTTAGCGCGCTTCCCGGCGCGTTCCGATGAAGCTTTCGGCCGCCGCCTGTCACAGCAACGGCGCCCAGCCCTCCCCTCCGGGGCGAAACCGTTCCGGAGACGGCTTCGCCCCGGAGGGGAGGGCTGATAGCCCGATAATTCCCGGCCCTGTTCCATTCAGGTTCGCAGGCCGCGGCGGGAACGTCTCCCGCCGCGGCACACGAATGCATCTTGCAAGCAAAAACCTCGAGTCAATAAGCCGTTATGAACGCGATCTCCACGATCTTGTCGTTTCGGTCCGCGACGAATTGCATCTCGGCCGTTACGCCATCGCACTCATAAACGTAGTAAGTGTTCCTGCCCTCTTTGTACTGCGTGTTGGGGAAACCGTATTCCCGCTCCACATCCCGCAACCTCGAGCCGACCATGATGCCGCCCGGGGTAGCCAGATCCGGATTGTGCGTCGTTACGTGGCATTCACGGACAATCCCTTTCTCGAAGATGATGTAGCCCGAGGAATAGACAAATTTCTGCGTGTCCCGAGCCCGGAAACGGGGATGCTGGACGTTGTTGTACGTACGGTCAGGCTCACCGACGTACTCAATCACATCATCCATCGAGATGCCGTAATAGACATCTCCGATGGCGCACCCTTCCGGGGGAATGTTAGCCTCAGCCGCCGGGCTGAGATAACTCGCCGCCGCCAGAGAGAGCGCAATGGCCAGGGGTTTCAGTTTCATGATAAACACACTCCTTTAATAATTTTATTGAAAACCGGAAAACCGGCTTCCTCCCATAATATTATAAGCGTTTTTGATGGCGAATTGTCAAGCTAAGTGCAACAATTTTGAATGATATACCTCAAATGGTGTTCTGTAGCCAAGACACTTTCATGGACGTTTGTTGAGTTCATCGAATTTCTCTTGGATATAGGAATCGGGAATGTTTGAAATATCTTTTCCTTTCGGAAAGTA
>JAEEGN010000019.1 GCA_016280345.1 Selenomonadaceae bacterium
GCACCCATGTACTTCACGCCGTAGTCGGCATAGATGGCCTCGACGGTGTCGTGGATGCCGTCGCAGAAGCCGAGGAAGTCGTCGCCGGCGTAGTAACCGGCAATGGTCAGCGGGCTGAGGTCGGTCACGGTGCCGGAGACATAGGAGCCCATGGAGTGGATGAAGTCGACCTCGCCGTCACGGACGGCGTCCCAGGTCTCGGTGTCGGCCAGCAGGGTACCGCCGACCTTCTCCTCGACGGTCATCTTGCCCTGGCTCAGCTCCTCGACGGCGACGCAGAACTCGTGGTACTGCATGCCGGTCATGCCGGTGGCGGGCAGACCATGGGCCAGAACGAACTTCTGCTCGCGGACGTTGTCCAGATTGAAGCCGGTCGCGGCGGGCGCAGCGGACCCACCGGAGGGCGCGGGAGTGGTGTCGGACGTTGCCGGGGTCTCAGCGGGCTTGTTTCCGCCGCAGGCGACAAGCGCAAAGACCATGACAAGTGCGAGCACGAGACAGAGAACTTTTTTCATTTGCGTTTTTTTCCTCCTCATAAAATTGGGGTTTGTTATTTCACCGGGCCGCCTCGCCGGGCAGCCAGAGTGTTCGGGAGTAGGGGATCAGCCCGCGGAGGCGTAGATCAGACCGGGCAGCCAGGTGGACAGGACCGGGAAGAGCGTCAGGATGAACAGGCCGAAGAACATGACGCCGACGAAGGGCCAGCAGCCCTTGATGATCTTGCCCATGGGCACGTCGGAGTTCGCCTTCAGGACGAAGAGGTTCATGCCGACCGGCGGGGTGATCATGGCGATCTGCGCGGCCAGGACGGAGACGACGCCGACCCAGAGCGGATCGCAGCCGAAGTCCATCAGCGTGCTCCAGAGGAAGGGGATCGTGAGGATCAGCATGCTGGCGGGGTCCATCAGGCAGCCGAGGACGAACCAGAGGACGTAGACCAGGACGATCAGGCCAACCTTGCTCAGACCGCTCTGCGTCAGGGCGGTGGCGATGGTGTTCGCGATGCCGAGATAGGAGATGCAGTAGCTCATGCAGGAGCCGCAGATCATCAGGAAGACCATCATGGTCCCGGTGCGGGCGGTGTTGAGCATCGCGCTGGAGAAGATCTTCTTGGTCATGCGGCGCTGGAGCAGGACGATCAGCAGGGAGCCGAGCACGCCGTAGCCGGCGGCCTCGATCGGGGTGGCCAGGCCGGTGTACATGGAGCCGAGCACGATGACGATCAGGATGAGGGCGGGGAGGATGGTGACGAAGCCGGGGGCCTTGGCCCGGTTGGCGACGGCGTCGCCGGGCTGCTCCGCAACGCCGTTCTCGGCGTTGGCCTGCGCCTTGGCGGCGGCCGCGATCTCCCTGGCCTCCTCGGCGGTCATGTCCGCGCCGCGCTTTCCGCCCCTGGCGGCGCCGACGACGCCGGGCCTGACGGCGCCGACGATGATGATGTAAAGGATGATGATGAGGCTCAGCACCAGGCCGGGGACGATGCCCGCCATGAAGAGCTGGACGATGCTGGTCTCGGTGAGCATGCCGAACAGGCAGAAGGTGATGCTCGGCGGGATCATGATGCCGAGCGTGCCGCCTGCGGCGACGGTGCCGACCGCGAAACCGGGGTCATAGCCGCGCTTTTCCATCTCGGCGATGGAGATGCGGCCGATGGAGGCGGCGGTGGCGGGGGAGGAGCCGCAGAGGGCGGCGAAGATCGTGCACGTGACGGTGGTCGCGATGGCCAAGCCGCCCTTGAGCTTGCCGATGCTCTTGTTCAGCACGGCGTAGATATCCTCCGCGATGTGGCCCTGCGACAGGAATTCCGACATCAGGATGAACATCGGGGCGATGACCTGGTTGAAGCCGGTGCCCTGCGTGTAGGCGGTCTTGCCGAAGCGGGAGAGCAGGGAGGGGTTCATCCACAGCAGCGTGACGATGATGGCGGTGAAGCCCATGGAGGTGAAGACGGGGGTGCCGAGGAACATCGTGATCAGCATGATCGCGAAGATAAGGATGAGCATTACTCCGGAACTCATGGTCGTTCAGCCTCCTTCCTTACAGGTATTTGTCCCCGCCGGCCAGCAGGTCCAGAATGATGAAGATCAGCGTTGCGATCATCTGCAGCGAGCCGAGGACGATCGGGATGTAGGAGAGGATGAGCGGGAACTTGAAGGCATAGGTCGCCATTGCGAGCGAGCCGTCGGGCTTGATGCCGGAGTTGCGGATGATGAAGATGCCGCCGTAGACGAACGCGCACATGACGAGGAAGCTGATCACATAGCCGATGATCGCCATGACGCGGCGGGGCATCCGCTTCGGGCTCTTGCTCTTGCTGTCGACCAGGTTGCGGAACAGGTCGACGGAGACGTGGCCGAGCTCCTGGAAGGCCCAGGAGGAGCCGAGGAACGCCGCCCAGGTGAACAGACCGGTGGACAGGTTCAGCGTCCAGGTCGTGGGGGATGCGAAGACCTTACGCAGAATGGATTCCATCACGGCAAGCAGGGAGATGACCAGCGTGTAGCCGCCGCAGAAATATGCGCCGAACTTGTTGATCTTGTACATAAACTTCGGGTATCGCAAGCAGACCCCTCCTTCTTGTAGTCCAGGGACGGAACGCGCCGCCCCGCGCACATTATCAGTATTATATTAGCAGAAGTCGTATCCGTCAAATTTCAATAACGACTGTCAGTCATTCCAATATCGACTGATTCTTTTCAAAAAAAAGCGAAAAATCCTCATGCATACGGGATCGGAGCCGGGAAAAAGACGTCCCGCCGGCCGTCCGGCGGGACATCGGGGAGACAATCAGGTTTTGGCTGCGCGCGCGGCGCGGATGAGGAGCGCCGTGACGGCGGCGAGGACGGCGAGCGCGGCGAGGAAGACCCAGAGCGGCCAGCCCGGGGCGGGGCGCAGGCGCAGCGCGTACCAGGTCAGCGCCGCCTGCCAGGCCAGGAACAGCGTCTTCGCGGCGGCGATCGCGTCCAGCACGAGTGTCAGCACCGGCAGCGGCCGGTCCGGCGGACAGGACTGCCGGATGATGATGTTGACGCAGAAGAGGATGACATAGACGAAGACCGCGAGGATCGGGTGGAGCAGCGTGAGCTCCTTCACGCCGGTCGCGAGCACGCTGCCGTCCGCGGCGAACTTCGTCGGCACGACGGGGGCCAGACCGGGATAGAGCCGTTCGGCGAACAGCAGCGACGCCAGAAGCGCCAGAAACGCCAGGACCTCCAGCACGACGGAGCGCGGCGTGAATTTTAAAATGAGCTTTCGCCTGCGCATGAACTGCAGCTCCGACATTGGCGTCTCCCCCTTCTCCGGCTGTCCGTGCTTCCCATTATATGCCCGCGGCACGGAAAGTCAATGCCGCGCTGCGCCCCGCCGTAAAAAACGGCGGACGCCGATACGCGGACGCGCCGCCGTCCGGCGGAACAGAAAAGCCCGGTCATACGGGCGCGAAGCCTTGCCATGACCGGGCTTTTCAGAAAAAACAGCGTGTTTTGACAGACGATCCCGCAGGGGGGGTTCATCTGCCAAAGCGGGTTCAAAGGGAACGATCCCGGCTGCTTATTTCCGCCTTGCGATCAGAGCTTTTAAGCGCTCAATCTCCCGAAGGTGCTCATCGACCTGCTCGCCGTCGGTGATGTTGCAATCTGCTTTCAGCACATTGAGTATACTATATTTCGGGCGGGATAGCAAAAAGAAATCCTATTCTGGAGTAATCGGTCAAAACTACTGTTCCGACTCCCTGTCTGAAACGCCGCGAAACATCCTCTGATAGACAATGAAGGGGAAGATCGTACCGGCCACGAAGCTGATCGGCCACGCCAGCCATACCATATCGAGCTTCAGGAACACCTTGGCGCCAAGCAGCGCCGCCAACACCTTGGCGCCAAGCTGCATGAAGCCGCCGATGACCGCCTGCGTCGCCTTGTCGACGCCGCGGAGGGTCTGCTGATAGATGCACATGATGCCATTCAGGATCCCGGGCACTGCGGCAAAGAGCAGAAAACGGTAAGCTGTTGTGGTGACTTCCGGACTCGGATCCTTCAGAAACAGTCCGACGCTCATTTTCCC